>NZ_JAJOHP010000129.1:0-5585 GCF_021109375.1 Arthrobacter sp. AK01 | reverse complement strand
ATCAAGGGACTCAATCCACTCCGCGGTCTCTTCCGGATCACGATCAGGCAGCTGGGCAGTCAACCCGCTGAGGATGTGTGAGGTCTCTTCTCCTGCAGCCACGTCCAACCTTCCTTTAGGCGCATGCATCGGCGCCTCAGGTCTGGCAGGGTAACTGCCCGTCGTGAACGCGTCGTGTGCGACATCTCGGTTTCAACAGCCCGGTCGGATGCGCCGGGCAGGTCTTGTGAGCGCTTGGCTGCCCAGTAGAATTCTGCGGGGCGATCGCCCTGCAGCCAGAGCGCTCATGGCCACTCTAGCTTTCACGGCGCTGCGATGCGTAGCCGTGGGCCCTGAGGGGCGTTGTATGTCACACCTGGCTGGCCTGCGTGACGGAAAGCACGTGACTGTCACAGCCTCGAAACACCCCGGGGAATGCGGAATGTGGCCCGTGGCAGGGACAATGGCTTGAAGCACACGCCCAAAGGGTGTTGGCTGTTAGTAATGGAAGTCACTTCAAAAGGAGGAAACGTGAGCGAGGCCGACGCCGCCACATCGGTAAATGTGGCGGAACGAATGGGTTTCAAAGATGGGGATCTGATTCAGGAGCGCGGCTACGACGACGACGTCGACTTCGACTTGCGTGATGACATTGAAGATGTCACAGGCTCTGAGCTGCTGGATGAAGACGACCACGACGTAGTAGATGCCGTTGTCTTTTGGTGGCGGGATGGCGACGGCGATCTTGTTGATGCCCTCATGGATTCGCTCACCACGCTGAAGGAAGGCGGAGTTGTCTGGGTTCTGACGCCCAAGTCCGGCCGCGATAACTACGTTTCCCCCGCCGATATCCAGGACGCGGCCCCTACATCCGGGCTGCACCTCACTACCTCTGCCGGGGTATCGAAGGACTGGAGTGCCACCCGACTGGTGCCGAAGAAGAACAAGTGACCGATGTTCGGCTGGCGCCGGCCCCCGGCGTGGTTCCGCAGCCGGGGCAGCCTGCGCCGGACTTTGAGTTGGTGAACCAGTTTGGCGAACCCGTTCGCCTCTCCGACTATCGGGGCCGCAATGTGGTGGTCGTGTTCTATCCCTTTGCGTTCTCCGGTATTTGCACTGGAGAGTTGTGTGAGATTCGCGACAATATCGCGGCTTTCGAGGAATCGGACGCTGTAGTGCTTGCAGTCTCTGTGGACAGCAAATTCACACTGAGGGCCTATTCCCAACAGGAAGGCTATGGCTTTGACCTGCTGGCCGATTTCTGGCCGCATGGTGCGGTAGCCCGGGCCTACGGTGTTTTTGACGACGTCAGCGGCATGGCATTGCGGGGAACCTTCATCATCGATGCCTCAGGAGTTGTGCGGTACGTCGTGGTCAATCCGCGCGGCCAAGCACGTGACTTTGCTGAATATCGTCGCGCGCTCACGGCGTTGGGGCAACACTAGTCATGAGCCAGGGCCGGCCCGGAGTAGGCATGACTGGTTTTGCCAGCATGGCTCCGGCTCGCGCGCCACAACTTGACCACCACGAGCTTGATGCTGTTGGACAGGCACTAGGAGTCTTGAGCGGCAAGCGCCTGGCCGTACTTACGGGAGCGGGGCTGAGTACAGATTCCGGTATTCCCGACTACCGGGGGCCAGGTTCTGCGCCCCGTAACCCCATGACCTTCCAGGAGTTCATTGGCAGTGAGGCCAACCGGCGCCGCTATTGGGCCCGGAATCACTTGGGATGGTCCCACCTGAGGCACGCCGACCCCAACGCCGGGCATGCCGCCGTCGCGCTGATGGAGCGCAGGGGGCTACTATCGGGCCTCATCACCCAAAATGTGGACCGGCTCCACGAGGATGCCGGCAGCGTCAACGTGGTGGATCTCCACGGGCGATTTGACCAGGTGATCTGCCTGGAAAGCGGCCATATCTTCAGCCGGCGGTTGATCGCGGCGATCCTTGAGGAAATCAATCCAGGGTTCCTTGCTGATGCGCTGGAGTCCGGAGTGGTGGAAATGGCCCCGGATGCTGATGCCACAGTTGAGGATCCAGAACTCATTACCTCATTCGTTATGGCTGTTTGTCCCATCTGCGGTGGGACGCTCAAGCCTGACTTTGTCTATTTTGGCGAGAACGTACCCAAGGACCGGGTCGAGCGCGCGTACGCCATGGTTGATGAGGCGGGTGCGCTCCTGGTTGCAGGTTCGTCCCTGACGGTGCAGAGCGGACTTCGGTTCGTACGTCACGCCGCGAAAGCCGCAAAACCCGTGATCATCATCAACAGGGGACCCACGCGTGGAGACGGGTTTGCCGAACTGAAATTAGAGCTCGGCGTCAGTGGCGCGCTGGACTATCTGTCCCGAAATCTCCCTGATCTTTCCGGGCCTGAAGCCTCGATTGGTGTTTCTCTCGAATCATGATGTAGAGTCATTGTTCGTTGGTTGAAGCGCTGAGGCACTGAAACTGCGACTTGGGTCTTTAGCTCAGCTGGTAGAGCGCCACGTTTACACCGTGGATGTCATCGGTTCGATCCCGGTAGGACCCACCAAGCAAAACCCCGTCACTCCAAGCCTTGTGGTTCGGAGCGGCGGGGTTTTTTGTTGTCCACGCGTCGGACTTTTGAGGCGGCCCCAAATTGTCGGGGCCCGCTCGTAGGGTCTCCTCCATGGAGCACATTTACATCCGGACCAGCCTGCAAGGCTCGCCGGTCGCCGTCGTCAGGGGCAGCCGCGAGTGGCAGATTGTGGTGGACCCTGTCCGCTGGTTTGAGCGGGTTTCCTGGTGGGAGCATTCCCGGCGCATGCCCCGGGGACAGGGCCGCGTGGACGTGGAGGTCTGGCAGGTCCAGGTTCGCTTGGGAAATAATGACCGGTCCGGCATCGCGACGTGGGAGCTGGTGCGGGACGGTATTGGCGGGGGCTGGTGCCTCAGGGGCGAAGAAGTCGTTGCGGCCTGAAATTCCCGGGAAATGGATGAGCTCTCCACCACGACTATTGGGGGATGCCGCGGTGGAGAGCTCGAAGATGAATATACAGCGAACTCTTGGGTTTTGAAAAGCGGAGCCAGCCTCGGTCCTGCCACATGTCGGAAATGCGTCGAATCACCTCCCGATAGGGCTAAGCGCTTGCCACTATGATGGGAAGTGTTCAGCTGAATGAACAAGCAGAATGTATCGACGAAGGAGAATCATGGCCGATTCCCGCACCACCCGTTCCGAAGGGCTGGGCGCTTCTTCGCCTGCACCTGCAGTGACCCGCGCAGCGGCAGTTCTTGAGGCACTTGCTGGATCTCCGTCAGGCCGCCTCACTCTGAGTGATCTTTCGCGGGAACTGGGTATTCCCAAGTCGTCCACGTCGAACTTGTTGCTGGCGCTGGAGGAAGCACGCCTCATCACCAGGCAGGGTGCGGACTTTGCACTGGGCAGGAAGCTGGTGGAACTTGGTGCCGCCTACCTCAGCCGCCTCGATGAGGTGCAGGAGTTCTACAAATATTGCGAGCAGGCTCCAACGCTCTCTGGTGAGACCGTGCGCATTGCCATGCTCGACGGCGATCACGTTATCTACCTGGCCCGCTACGAGGGGCATCCCGCAGTGCGGCTGACGTCCAATATTGGCGACAAGATGCCGGTTTCGCTGTGCAGCGTCGGTAAGGCGCTGTTGGCGCAACTGCACGATCACGACATCGAGTCCATGTTCCCGGACGGCATGGAACTCCCTGTGATGACCGCCAACTCCCTCCGCACAGCTGAAGAACTCAAGGCCCAGGTGGTGGCCATCCGCAAGCAGGGATTCGCCTTCGAGGACGAAGAGTCAACGGTTGGTGTCGTTTGCCTTGCCGTGCCCGTACCCACTCATGGCGCCCACGGCCCAAGCCTGGGCCTCTCTGTGACCGCCCTGAAGGCAACCTACTCGGAAGAGCAGGGCGCGCTTATGGTCAAGGAACTTAAGGAGTTGGCACGATCCCTCGGCAACCCCATGGGTTAAGGGGATGGCGGGCGTCACATTCACACCTCGCGGAATAAATCTGATTACAACCTTGGCAGTGAGTTCAACAAGCTGTACGCTGTTCATTATAGTGATCTTGGCGGTGATGCCATCGCTATCTCGCCGGGCCAACGGGGGCCTGGGGTGATTTTGAGGGAGTGCTTGTGATAACTCGTACTAATGCACGGCTCGCAGCTGAGGCTGACGACGCTGTTGTTGAGCCGGAACAGCTACGCCGGGCAACACTGGCAAGCTCCGTGGGCTCAGCCTTGGAGTACTACGATTTCTACATCTATGGATTGGCTTCCGCGCTGATCTTTGGCCCATTGTTCTTTTCCCCATTGGGCCCGGACGGTGCTTTGATCGCCTCCTTCGCCACGTATGGCGTCGGTTTCGCCGCCCGACCCTTTGGCGGTTTGATCTTTGGCTACATCGGCGACAGGTTCGGCCGCAAAATGGTCCTGATCCTCACCATCGCCTTGATGGGAACGGCAAGCTTTGCCATCGGATTGCTTCCCACCTTCGAGCAGGCCGGAATGCTCGGAGCCGTCCTGCTGGTGACCTTGCGGATCATCCAGGGCTTGGGCGCCGGTGCCGAGCAGGCAGGCGCCACTACGCTGATCTCAGAGGTGGCCCCGCGCCGCCGTCGTGGTTTCTACGCATCACTGCCGTTCGTCGGCATCCAGTTGGGTACGCTCCTCGGTGCAGGCACCTTCGCCCTGATCGCCATGGCCGACAAGTCCGTCCTGCAGGGCTGGCTGTGGCGCGTACCGTTCCTGGCCAGCTTTATCCTGATCGCGGTGGCCATCTTCATCCGGCTCAAGCTGAAGGAAACCCCTGCGTTCCAGGAGCTTGAGAAGCACAAGAACGTGGTCAAGAACCCCATTGGTGCCCTGTGGAAGCACTCCAAGAAGAACGTGCTCCTGGGTATCGGTCTCCGTATGGGCGAAAACGGCAACTCGTCGATCTACTCAGCGCTGCTGGTCTCGTTCATGAGCATGCCTGCGGGCGTCTTTGCTGGAAACAACTCGATCGGACCAGTAGGCCTGCTGATCGCCGCAGGATTCGCTGCCGTCCTGGTGGTGACATTCGGCGCTCTCTCCGATAAATATGGCCGCGTTCCCGTGTACCGCTACGGCGCATTGTTCCAGGCGATCATTGCCGTTCCTGCCTTCTACCTGGTCACCTTGGGGAACGTCACCCTGGTGTGGGTTGTCATGGCCGTGGGCATCGCCATCGGCGTCCAGTCGATGCTTGGCCCCCAGTGCCCGCTGCTGCCGGAATTGTTCGGATCCCAGTACCGCTTCACCGGCGTGGCCATGAGCCGTGAGATCTCCGCCGTCCTGGCCGGTGGACTCGCTCCGCTGCTCGGTGCGCTGATGCTGGCGGCCACCAACCACTCGTGGCTGGTCCTGTCCATCTACTCGCTGGTCCTGGCGCTCATCTCCTTCGTTACCACTTTCTTCACCCCGGAGACGGCCGGACGAGACCTCGTCAGCACGGAAGACGCAAAGTAACTCTCGCGCTAACCGCAAACACGCCAGCGCGGCACCCGCCCAGGGGGGGGGGGGGGGCGGGGGGTGGTGGGGGGCCGGGGGGTGGGGGGGGGGGGGGGGGGGTTGCTGGCCCTGCCGCC
>NZ_JAJOHP010000128.1:0-5628 GCF_021109375.1 Arthrobacter sp. AK01 | reverse complement strand
CAGCGGGGGGACCCCGCCGCGGATAGCCGGCAGGGTCCCCGGAACCACCCTAGGGCGCCTGCACCAGCCCTTCCCACGCAACGGTCCAGTCCGACGGGAATCCGGGGGCATGCCGCTCCGGCCCGTTGTCCCAGCCTGCCGCCATCAGTGCGACGGCGGCCAGAAGCCCTCCGTTTCCGGGGAGGTAGAGCGGCAGGGAATCGGTTTGCCGGTTGTGTCCGTTGGTGAGGACCGTGTTCTTGCCGGCGCTTAGAAGGAGCGCGTCCACGGCTGCCTCGGGGTCCTCCAGCCGGGCAGCGGTCATGGCCATCACGGGATAGTCCCAGCCCCAGGTGCTGCCCCAGTCCCAGTCGGCCAGGACGTCGGACAGAGTGGCGCGCATGATGTCCGGATCAATGAGGTCGGTCTGCGGGAGGACTCCGAGGGCGCACAACATGGAGGGGTGGTCGGTGCGGATGGTGAAAGGCTCCACGTCGATCGCAGCGTAGACGCCGTCGATCACGCGAGGTGGCACCATGCCATCTGCTACGTCAGACCATGCCCGCACGGGTTCCAGGCCCAGCCGCTCGCGCCACGCAGAAGCCGTGCGCAGGCCCCACTGCCAGTAGGCCAACTCAAACGTCGGGTTGGTGACCTTGGCCCGGATGGAGCCGTAGCTTTCCTGTGCTGGAATCAGGGGTGGTCCCAGCTCGAATCCCCGCGATGTTGGGTGGGCAAAGCTGGCCATGAAGGCAGCTGACTCAAACACGATCTCGGCGAACTCTTCCAGGACTTCGCGGTTGGGGTTGGCCCGGTACACCAATTCGGCCAGGTGGATGGGGTGTGGCTGTTGCCAAATGAGGAACGTCCCGATCGGGCTGGGGCTCTCCCTTCCCTCGGGCCCTACCTGCTTGGGCCAGCGGACGCCCTCGAAGCCTTGGGCCTTGGCGGTCTGGCGGGAGGTCTCCAGCACCGTGGAGTACCAGCGCAAGGATGGCAGGAGCAGTTCCACGCGGTTCCAGTGCGCGAAGTGCGCGGCGTGCCACCAGTGCATTTCAAGATGAAAGCGGCCACGCCACGAATTGCAGACAAGCCCGGTCTCCTGTGGAGGCAACGAGCCTGAGCAATTGATCGCCGTCAGGTACTGGGACAGCACGATCCTGCGCTCCAACTCCTTCGCCCGCGGATCGGCGGTCGCGTCGAGCTCGATTGCCCCACCCGAGGACCAGAACTCCGGCCAGTAGGCGGCGGATGCTTCGATGACTGAACGTGCAGGTGAAAGTTCGACGCCGGTACCTCCTTCGGGGGTGGCCTTCGCCTCTGCTGCCTGGGCAGCCGGCCGGTTGTCGCCGCGGGGAATGCAGTCGCCATCTCCGGAGGAGACGAAGTCGACGGAGAGGTCCAGCACCTTGGCGGTGTCCGGGCCACCAGCGTGGGCAGGAGATATTCGGAGGCGGTGCTGTCCGGTTTGTTGCACCGTCAGGTCCGAACCGCTGATCACCACCTGGTAGCGGGAGTTATCCAGCTCGCGACGGACTGTCCATGCTGTGCGGCCATCATGGACTTGAGGCGGATCCGGTCCGTCGAGCTGTGTGGTGTGGGCGTCAACGCTGGCCCAGTCCGCGGCGTCGTGCCACGCCTCAGAGCCGTACGGGAAGCTGAAGCCGACAACCAGACCAGCACCAAGCGCCGACGACTCCACCCGGAAGCCGAGCTGATCGCGGTCGGGGTGGCACGCCGTCGTAACCGTCACTGAGTGGCCCGCCAGCGTGAAGCGACTGGTGACGACCCCCGTCCACAGGTCCAGTGTTTGTTCGGTGCCGGCGATGTCTGCTGCTGTGAGGGGGCGTTCAGTGCCGTCTTCCATCCAGCGGAAGCCGATGCGCCCAAGGTCCAGCCGATGGGCGTTGGCCCTTAGCCAGGTTTCAGCCAACGACGTATCCGTCTCGCGATCGTTGACGATGTCTCCCACCATGTCCACGTAGGGCACGGGACCACGGGGTGAATCGTAGAGGACAGTGGAAGCGGCCAGGTCATAAGGCTGCTCCGATGGGACCGAGTGCCAACCCCACTGGGTTTGCGTACCCAGCAGCGTTCCCGGTGGCAGCTCGTCGCGGGCGCCAACAGGGTAGGCGCCGGGCAACGACTGCAGCCCCGTGAGATCCATGGTGAAGGCGAATTCTCCGTTGCCCACGGACACTGGGCTCCTGGGGTCAAGGTGTTCCTGCCGGACGTTGTGGCGCCGCACGAGGACCTTGCGGTCGATGGCTGCGGGGGATTGCGGACTGGGTATGGTGCTTTGGCTGTGCACTGTGCACGCCCTCCTGATGCTGTCTGCGTTGACTGCTGCTGTCACTGAGAAACCGTTTTCCGAAACGATTCAATCCTTGTCTCGGAGCGCGGAGGTGTCAACCCCTCAGGCGCCGGGGGTGGCGGGATCGTATTCCTCCGGGGCCAGAATTACGGTGTCCTCGCGTTCTACGAGCGGGAAGAATGCAGCCCGCTCATGGGGGCTCTTGTTGGGCTGGTGAAGTGTCAGGAAAAGGCTGCCATCCAGTGCACGGCCGATCATGCCGTGGCCACCATCAGTGCTCCAGAGGGGCTCTGGCTCCTGGGTCCATGGGCCCAAAACTGTTCCGGATTCGCTTCGGGCGATCCCCATTGCGTAGCCGCGGTCGCCAAAGCTCGACCACAACATGATGAGCTTGCCGCTGGACAGCCGGAAGAGGAATGGTCCGTCGGTGACATAGACGGAAAACTCCCTGTCCCGGACGGACGGAACATCCAGGGCGCGGGACCACGGTGCTTCCGAGGCGCTGAAGAGGAAGGCCGGCACACCCTCGGCTGTCCGCAAGTCCGGGCTGAGCCGCTGGGCCATCATGGCTCCGTCGTGTACTTGCTTCCATTCGTGGCAGAACGCCATCCAGGGCGTCCCGGCATCGTCCACGTGGAGCGTCCCGTCCAGGCACTCCCAGTCACCGGGGGTGACGGGGCCATCGCTCCACGGCTCGTAGGGGCCCTCGGGCGCAGTTGCTGAAAGGACCTGCGTTCCACGGAAACGCCCCGGCGCAGTAAACGTCGCGAACATGAAGTAGCGCCCTAGGTAGTGGTGCACCTCAGGAGCCCAGTACTGTTCCTGGCTCCAGAATTCGGGGGAGGGGCGGAAGGCGGGCAGCGGACCTTCCCACGTGGCAAGGTCGCTGCTTCGGTAGCAGTCGAACCCTGTGGCAGGCCCCGACCAGATGTTCTTGTCCGTGCTGCCGAAGAGCAGATAGCAGCCGGATGACGGCTGGGTAAGCACGAAGGGGTCCCGGATCTGGATCTGGTCCAAGCGCATGGTCAAGGCGGACTCCTCAGTGGATTTATATAGTTCATATTCCAAACTATTGACGAATATACACCACCTTGATACGTTTCAGGAACCGTTTTCTTGAGCCTGAAAGAAGCTTACCCAATGACGCGTAAACCCCTCCGACATCTCCGCAAATCCATCGCTTTCGTAGCCGCCGTCAGCATGCTTGGGCTTACTGCAGCCTGTTCCAGCCCTTCCGCCAACCAGCCTGAAGATGGGCCGGTCGAAATCCGGTTCTCGTGGTGGGGCAACGCCAACCGTGCCGAGCTGACCAACAATGCCATTAAAGAGTTCGAAGCAGCCAACCCCAACATCAAGGTCAAGCCGGAGTACGGCGACATCACGGGATACTTCGACAAACTGGCCACCCAGGTGGCAGCAAACGACGCCCCCGATGTCATCACGATGGGCGGCGCCTACCCGGCCGAATACGCCAACCGCGGCGCCCTGCTGGATCTGTCCACAGTGAGCGGTTCCCTGGACCTTTCCAAAATTGACCAGGGAGCCCTGGAAAACGGGCAGGTCCAGGGCAAGCAGTACGGAGTGTCCACAGGCGCCAACGCCCTGGCTATCGTAGTGAACCCTGCCGTCTTCCAAGCCGCCGGTGTTGCGCTGCCGGATGACAGCAAGTGGTCCTGGGACGAGTTCGCCAAGATCGCGGAAGACATCACCACCAAGAGCCCCAAGGGCACCTATGGCACGGCGACCGTCCTCACTCATGACTCCCTGGATGCCTTCGCCCGCCAACGTGGCAAGTCGCTCTACACACAAGACGGCCAGCTGGGACTGGACAAGGAAACTGTCCAGGACTACTTCGACTTCTCGCTGAAGCTCAGCGAGTCCGGCGCAGCGCCCAGTGCTTCGGAGACCGTGGAGAAGCTCAACGTCAGCACGGAGCAGACACTCATGGGCATGGGACAGGCCGGCATGATGCTCACGTGGAGCAACTCGCTCTCTGCGCTCAGCAAGGCTTCAGGGGCCGAATTGAAGCTCCTGAAGCTGCCCGGTGAGACACCTACGCCCGGCATCTGGCTCCAGTCCTCGCAGTTCTACACCATCTCCGCACGCAGCAAGCACACAGATGCCGCCGCCAAGCTGGTGAACTTCCTGGTGAACAACGAGGCTGCGGCCAAGATCATCCAGAGCGATCGCGGTGTGCCCAGCAACTCCGGCATGCGCACGGCCATCCAGGACCTATTGACGCCCCAGGGCAAGGTTGAGGCCGCCTACATTGACCAGATCGGCAAGATGGACTTTGCCCCCACGTTCATTGGTCCCACCGGTTCAACGGCTGTCTCAGAGATCACGGCCCGTATCAACACCGAGGTCCTGTTCAAGCGGCTGACCCCGGAGAAGGCGGCCGAGCAGTGGCTCAGTGAAAGCAAAGCGGCCATCGGCAAGTAGCAGCTAACCGGCGTCGCGGATCTCCAGGTAGGGGTCCGCCCACGCGCTGATGATGCGGGCGACCCGTGCTGCCTGGCCCTTCCCGGTCAGCAGATGCTCGCTGCCCTCCAGCGAGATAAAACTCCGGGGGTGCCGGGCGGTACGGAAGATCTCGCTGGCGTTGTCGATCCCCACGGTGTTGTCGGTGGGGGAGTGCATCACCATCAGCGGCTTGTGGAGGGTGCGGATGCAGTCGCGCAGATCGGCGCGTTCCACGTCTTCCACAAAGTGGCGGCGGACCTCCATGGGACGTCCACCGAGGTCCACCACAGCGCTGCCATCGCGGAGGATGTCCTCAATTTCGGTGTCGAACATGTGCTCAACGTGCTTGGGCTCGTACGGTGCGCCAACAGTCACCACGGCGTTGAGCCCCGGGACATCGCGGGCTGCGGCAAGCACAGCCGCACCCCCAAACGAGTGGCCCACCAGCAGGGAGATTCCCCGGCCCTGTTCCCGCATGAATTCCGCGGCCAGAATGGTGTCGGACACCTTCACGCTGAACGATCCCGCCGACCATTCACCTGCTGAGCCGCCAAGACCCAAATTGTCGAAACGCAGCATTCCAATACCCTGCTCAGCCAGCCCCTTGCAGATGCGGGAAGCGGCAGGGCTGTCCTTGCCGAGCGTCAGGCCATGGGAGTACAGGCCCCAGCCCCGGACAGGGCCCTCAGGAACGTCCACGATGCCCGCCAACGTATCGCCGGTGCTTCCCGTGAAGCTGATCTTTTCGGAGCGTGACACGTTGGTCTCCTTGCGTTGCATTGACCGGTTGACGACAGTGATTAACGACGAGGGGGGGCCCCCCCCCAACAAGGGTGGGGGGGGGCGGGGGGGGGTTGTTTTTTTTTTTATAG
>NZ_JAJOHP010000127.1:0-5685 GCF_021109375.1 Arthrobacter sp. AK01 | reverse complement strand
CTTAATGGTTGTCCGGCGGTGTCCTACTCTCCCACACCCTCCCGGGTGCAGTACCATCGGCGCTGTGGGTCTTAGCTTCCGGGTTCGGAATGGGACCGGGCGTTTCCCCCACGCTATGACCGCCGTAACTTTGTTACCCGTCCGCACCCCGGTGGTGGGGTGGGTGGGAAGTGTGGTTACAACTGTGGTGTTGTTATTTTGTTGTGTTTTTGTTCCTGGAACAAGCGGGTTGTTGTTCGGGAACCACATAGTGGACGCGTGCAGTGTGTTGTGTGGTGTAAGTTGTTGGCCTATTAGTACCGGTCAGCTTCACGAGTCTTTAGTCCTCGCTTCCACATCCGGCCTATCAACCCAGTGGTCTGGCTGGGGGCCTCTCACACATAATGTGTATGGAAATCTCATCTTGAAGCGAGCTTCCCGCTTAGATGCTTTCAGCGGTTATCCCATCCGAACGTAGCTAATCAGCGATGCACTTGGCAGTACAACTGACACACCAGAGGTTCGTCCGTCCCGGTCCTCTCGTACTAAGGACAGCCCTTCTCAAATTTCCTGCGCGCGCAGCGGATAGGGACCGAACTGTCTCACGACGTTCTAAACCCAGCTCGCGTACCGCTTTAATGGGCGAACAGCCCAACCCTTGGGACCTACTCCAGCCCCAGGATGCGACGAGCCGACATCGAGGTGCCAAACCATGCCGTCGATATGGACTCTTGGGCAAGATCAGCCTGTTATCCCCGAGGTACCTTTTATCCGTTGAGCGACGGCCATTCCACAATGTACCGCCGGATCACTAGTCCCGACTTTCGTCCCTGCTTGAGATGTCTCTCTCACAGTCAAGCTCCCTTGTGCACTTACACTCGACACCTGATTGCCAACCAGGCTGAGGGAACCTTTGGGCGCCTCCGTTACTTTTTAGGAGGCAACCGCCCCAGTTAAACTACCCATCAGGCACTGTCCCTGACCCGGATCACGGGCCGAAGTTAGATGTCCAAAGTGACCAGAGTGGTATTTCAACGATGACTCCACCCGAACTGGCGTCCAGGTTTCAACGTCTCCCACCTATCCTACACAAGCCACTCCGAACACCAATACCAAACTATAGTAAAGGTCTCGGGGTCTTTCCGTCCTGCTGCGCGTAACGAGCATCTTTACTCGTACTGCAATTTCGCCGAGTTTATGGTTGAGACAGCGGGGAAGTCGTTACTCCATTCGTGCAGGTCGGAACTTACCCGACAAGGAATTTCGCTACCTTAGGATGGTTATAGTTACCACCGCCGTTTACTGGGGCTTAAATTCTCAGCTTCGCCACAAGTGGCTAACCGGTCCTCTTAACCTTCCAGCACCGGGCAGGAGTCAGTCCGTATACATCGTCTTGCGACTTCGCACGGACCTGTGTTTTTAGTAAACAGTCGCTTCCCCCTGGTCTCTGCGGCCCACACCCGCTCACGGAGAGCAAGTCTCCATCACGGGGCAGGCCCCCCTTCTCCCGAAGTTACGGGGGCATTTTGCCGAGTTCCTTAACCATAATTCTCTCGATCGCCTTGGTATTCTCTACCTGATCACCTGTGTCGGTTTGGGGTACGGGCGGCTAAAACCTCGCGTCGATGCTTTTCTTGGCAGCATAGGATCACCGGATCCCCCCAAACGGGAGTCCCATCAGATCTCAGGATTGTGCTCGAAACACACAGGAACGGATTTGCCTATCCCTGACCCTACATCCTTAGACCGGGGCAACCATCGCCCGGCCCGGCTACCTTCCTGCGTCACACCTGTTAATACGCTTACCTCCCGGGATCAGGTCCCGCGCTCGGCCAAAACCCACAACACCACAAGGGTGAGCGGGCAGGCTCCGGGCGGTTAGTATCCCCCGCTTGGCATGGGCGGTTTTTCGCCGGTACGGGAATATCAACCCGTTGTCCATCGACTACGCCTGTCGGCCTCGCCTTAGGTCCCGACTTACCCAGGGCAGATTAGCTTGACCCTGGAACCCTTGATCATTCGGCGGACGGGTTTCTCACCCGTCTTTCGCTACTCATGCCTGCATTCTCACTCGTGTAGGCTCCACCGCTGGTTTCCACCGCGACTTCACTGCCCACACGACGCTCCCCTACCACTCCACACCCCTGAACCACGAAGGCTAGGGCAATGTGTGAAATCCACAACTTCGGCGGTGTACTTGAGCCCCGCTACATTGTCGGCGCGGAATCACTTGACCAGTGAGCTATTACGCACTCTTTCAAGGATGGCTGCTTCTAAGCCAACCTCCTGGTTGTCTTCGCAACTCCACATCCTTTCCCACTTAGCACACGCTTAGGGGCCTTAGTTGGTGGTCTGGGCTGTTTCCCTCTCGACTATGAAGCTTATCCCCCACAGTCTCACTGCTGCGCTCTCACTTACCGGCATTCGGAGTTTGGCTGACGTCAGTAACCTTGTAGGGCCCATCGGCCATCCAGTAGCTCTACCTCCGGCAAGAAACACGCAACGCTGCACCTAAATGCATTTCGGGGAGAACCAGCTATCACGGAGTTTGATTGGCCTTTCACCCCTACCCACAGCTCATCCCCTCCATTTTCAACTGAAGTGGGTTCGGTCCTCCACGACGTCTTACCGTCGCTTCAACCTGGCCATGGGTAGATCACTCCGCTTCGGGTCTAGATCACGCCACTACACTCGCCCTATTCAGACTCGCTTTCGCTACGGCTACCCCACACGGGTTAACCTCGCGACGTAACACTAACTCGCAGGCTCATTCTTCAAAAGGCACGCCGTCACCAGAATCAGACTGGCTCCGACGGATTGTAAGCACACGGTTTCAGGTACTGTTTCACTCCCCTCCCGGGGTACTTTTCACCTTTCCCTCACGGTACTGGTCCGCTATCGGTCATTAGGAAGTATTTAGGCTTATCAGGTGGTCCTGACAGATTCGCACGGGATTTCTCGGGCCCCGTGCTACTTGGGATCCTCTCCAGGCGGCACACAACATTACGGTTACGGGGCTCACACCCTCTCTGGCCGGCCTTTCAAGACCGTTCACCTATGCTCATGCTCTCACCCCATTGGTCCGGCAGAACCAAAACGGAAAGTCCCACAACCCCGCCCATGCAACGCCCGCCGGCTATCACACATGGAACGGTTTAGCCTCATCCGCGTTCGCTCGCCACTACTAACGGAATCACTCTTGTTTTCTCTTCCTGCGGGTACTGAGATGTTTCACTTCCCCGCGTTCCCCCCACGCACCCTATGTGTTCAGATGCGGGTCACACAATCACCATGACAGCGTTGTGCGGGGTTTCCCCATTCGGACATCCTGGGATCAACGCTCGGTTATCAACTCCCCCAGGCTTATCGCAGATTCCTACGTCCTTCTTCGGCTCCTAATGCCAAGGCATCCACCGTGTGCCCTTAAAAACTTGACCACACAAAGATCAAAAACTTACTCGAGAGAACCACGACCACAAGGGCCAGGTTCATTCATAAGAAATTGCTGTAAGAACACACACACCAACCCCCAAAAGGATCAGCCACGTGCGTGCTCTAGATGCTCGCGTCCACTATGTAGTTCTCAAACAACAACCCCATCAACCAGACCACCACCCACCACAACCCACACAGGGCTGAAAACAGTGACCAGCAGTACCGGAAGCAGGAACAAAAGAAACACCAGAAGTGCCCCCCTGCATTGCTGCAAAAAGGTCCTGTTGCCTCAGGACCCAACAGTGCGCCAAACACAACCCCCACAAACCGCACGCCCCGGCCACGTTCCAAACAACACCACACCCCAAAGAGGCACAGGTCGCCGTACTGGCACCAGGACACAACCGGTAAAGGCCATGCCAAACAAGTTTGATTCGTTGATATTCCACCCATGAGCACCCACCGCAGAACAGACGCCTGCGCAATGGGCAACACTGACAACCACCACCACACCCATGCAGGCGCAGCAACCAGTTGCTAGCAGCTCCTTAGAAAGGAGGTGATCCAGCCGCACCTTCCGGTACGGCTACCTTGTTACGACTTAGTCCCAATCGCCGGTCCCACCTTCGACGGCTCCCCCCACAAGGGTTAGGCCACCGGCTTCGGGTGTTACCAACTTTCGTGACTTGACGGGCGGTGTGTACAAGGCCCGGGAACGTATTCACCGCAGCGTTGCTGATCTGCGATTACTAGCGACTCCGACTTCATGGGGTCGAGTTGCAGACCCCAATCCGAACTGAGACCGGCTTTTTGGGATTAGCTCCACCTCACAGTATCGCAACCCTTTGTACCGGCCATTGTAGCATGCGTGAAGCCCAAGACATAAGGGGCATGATGATTTGACGTCGTCCCCACCTTCCTCCGAGTTGACCCCGGCAGTCTCCTATGAGTCCCCGCCATAACGCGCTGGCAACATAGAACGAGGGTTGCGCTCGTTGCGGGACTTAACCCAACATCTCACGACACGAGCTGACGACAACCATGCACCACCTGTAAACCGACCGCAAGCGGGGCACCTGTTTCCAGGTATTACCGGTTCATGTCAAGCCTTGGTAAGGTTCTTCGCGTTGCATCGAATTAATCCGCATGCTCCGCCGCTTGTGCGGGCCCCCGTCAATTCCTTTGAGTTTTAGCCTTGCGGCCGTACTCCCCAGGCGGGGCACTTAATGCGTTAGCTACGGCGCGGAAAACGTGGAATGTCCCCCACACCTAGTGCCCAACGTTTACGGCATGGACTACCAGGGTATCTAATCCTGTTCGCTCCCCATGCTTTCGCTCCTCAGCGTCAGTTAATGCCCAGAGACCTGCCTTCGCCATCGGTGTTCCTCCTGATATCTGCGCATTTCACCGCTACACCAGGAATTCCAGTCTCCCCTACATCACTCTAGTCTGCCCGTACCCACTGCAGAACCGGAGTTGAGCCCCGGTCTTTCACAGCAGACGCGACAAACCGCCTACGAGCTCTTTACGCCCAATAATTCCGGATAACGCTTGCGCCCTACGTATTACCGCGGCTGCTGGCACGTAGTTAGCCGGCGCTTCTTCTGCAGGTACCGTCACTTTCGCTTCTTCCCTACTGAAAGAGGTTTACAACCCGAAGGCCGTCATCCCTCACGCGGCGTCGCTGCATCAGGCTTGCGCCCATTGTGCAATATTCCCCACTGCTGCCTCCCGTAGGAGTCTGGGCCGTGTCTCAGTCCCAGTGTGGCCGGTCACCCTCTCAGGCCGGCTACCCGTCGTCGCCTTGGTAGGCCATTACCCCACCAACAAGCTGATAGGCCGCGAGTCCATCCAAAACCACAAAAGCTTTCCACCCCCCACCATGCGATGAGGAGTCATATCCGGTATTAGACCCAGTTTCCCAGGCTTATCCCAGAGTCAAGGGCAGGTTACTCACGTGTTACTCACCCGTTCGCCACTAATCCCCCAGCAAGCTGGGATCATCGTTCGACTTGCATGTGTTAAGCACGCCGCCAGCGTTCATCCTGAGCCAGGATCAAACTCTCCGTTGAAGTAAAACAAATCAAACAGACACAACCACACCCACCGGAAATAACGGCGAACACGGCTGCACAAAATTCGAAACCAGCTGAAAACCAGCCCACCACACACGGGGGTGCATGACAGAACTGGCATAAATTTCAACCAATCAATAAAACAATCGGTATCAACAAACTTGGCACACTATTGAGTTCTCAAACAACAGACACA
>NZ_JAJOHP010000126.1:0-6676 GCF_021109375.1 Arthrobacter sp. AK01 | reverse complement strand
CTGTGGGGGCCTCCTCCCACCCCCCACCCACCCCCCCCGGGCCGCTTCGTATATAGTTTCACCCCCCCTTTTATAAACCGCGGGGCCCCCGGCCCGCGGGGGGGGCGCCCCGCCGTTTCGTTGTGCTGCTATGGCCCTCGCGGGCTGTACCTCTTCTAGTGGAAGAAGTGGCGTGCGCCGGTGAAGTACATCGTGATGCCGGCAGCGTTGGCTGCGGCGATGACTTCCTCGTCGCGGACCGAACCGCCCGGCTGGACGACGGCGCGGACACCGGCGTCGATCAGGATCTGCAGGCCGTCAGCGAACGGGAAGAACGCATCCGAGGCTGCAACGGCACCGCGGGCACGCTCAGGTGCGTCTGAACCGCTGGCGTTGGAGGCACCGCCGGCACCTTCGACGTCGGACTCCACCTGCACGCCCAGCGTGTTGGCGCGTTCGACGGCCAGGCGGCAGGAGTCCAGGCGGTTGACCTGGCCCATGCCGATACCCACGGCGGCACCGTGGTCGGCGATCAGAATCGCGTTGGACTTCGCGGCGCGGCACGCGGTCCAGGCGAAGGCCAGGTCCGCCAGGGTTGCCCCGTCAGCTGCTTCGCCGGCTGCGAGGGTCCAGTTGGCGGGGTTGTCGCCGTCGGCGTCCACCTTGTCGCTCATCTGGACCAGGACGCCGCCGGAAACCTGGCGCATTTCGGCCGGGTAGCGGCCATAGCCCTCGGGAAGGGCGAGGAGGCGGATGTTCTTCTTCTTGGAGAGGATCTCCACGGCTTCCGGCTCGAAGTCCGGTGCGATGACAACCTCGGTGAAGATGCCGGCAACGGTCTGAGCCATTCCGGCGGTCACTGTGCGGTTCGCCGCGATGACGCCGCCGAACGCGGAGACGGGGTCGCAGGCGTGGGCCTTGGCATGGGCGTCGGCGATCGGGTCCGCAGCATCAGCCGAACCGACGGCGACACCGCAGGGGTTGGCGTGCTTGATGATCGCTACTGCTGGCTCGGCGAAGTCGAAGGCAGCGCGGAGGGCGGCATCGGCGTCGACGAAGTTGTTGTAGCTCATGGCCTTGCCGTGCAGCTGGTCGGCCTGGGCGATGCCGGCCGGGGCAGCCTTGTCCACGTACAGCGCGGCCTGCTGGTGCGGGTTCTCGCCGTAGCGCAGGACCTCGGAACGTTCCAGGGCGAGACCGGCGTAGGCGGGCCAGTCGATGATGCCGTCGCCGTCTTCGTCGAGGAACTGGCTGGCGGTCCAGGTGGCAACAGCATTGTCGTAGCTGGCCGTGTGCGCGAAGGCCTTGGCAGCCAGGCGGCGGCGGGTGTTCAGGTCGAAACCGCCGTGGGCTGCGGCGTCGACTACTGCGCCGTAGAAGTGCGGGTCCGTGACGATGGCGACGGCGGCGTGGTTCTTCGCGGCCGAACGCACCATGGCGGGGCCTCCGATGTCGATCTGCTCCACCACGTCATCCTGCGCTGCGCCGGACTTCACGGTCTCGACGAACGGGTAGAGGTTCACCACCACGAGGTCGAAGGTTTCGATCTCCATGCCGGCCAAGGTGTCCATGTGTGCCGGGACGCGACGGTCGGCCAGGATGCCGCCGTGCACGCGCGGGTGCAGGGTCTTGACGCGGCCGTCCAGCATTTCCGGGGAGCCGGTGACTTCTTCGACTTCCTTGACCGGGATGCCTGCGGCGGCGATCTTCTTGGCGGTGGAGCCGGTGGAAACAATGGCGACGCCGGCTGCGTGCAGGCCCTTCGCGAGCTCCTCCAGTCCCGTCTTGTCGTAAACCGAGATCAGTGCACGGCGGATGGGAACACGGTCAAGCTGCGTCAAGCTCACAAAAGTCTCCGTCTTAGTTCGCGTAGATGTCGCGGGTGGTATCGCGGGTGTGGGGATACGGAGAGTTTATCGTGTTTCGTGGTTGGTCCGGTTTTGCGTCTTTGATGCCCTTGCTGCGTTGCGAGGCCCGCTCTGCGCCCCAAACCACCCACCACCCACGCAGACCAGGCCCCACAAGTCGCACCCCTGCGTTGCGAGGCCCGCTCTGCGCCTCAAACCACCCACCACCCACGCACACCAGGCCCCACAAATCCCACGCCCAGCGAACTTTCACGACGACGGCCCTCGCCACCCGCGCGACGTCAAAGCGTCCCGCACTTTCCGCTCGGCATTGACCCACCCGCCCTTCATCTGGACTTCGGAGAATTTCAGGACAATCCACCCCAACGCGCGAAGCCGATCGTCGCGTTCGATGTCCTTGCCCCACTGCACTGGGTCGGCGCGGTGATGATCGCCCTCGTATTCCATAGCAATTTTGTACACCTTGTACTGGAGGTCCGGCGTTGAGATGTAGCGGCCGTGATCGTCATAAACTGGCTGGGTGACAGTTGGCTCCGGCAGCCCGGCGTCGACGATTTTCAGACGCAGCCTTGACTCCTGCGGCGAATCTACGCCCGTGCGCAACAATGGCAGAATTTCCCGGGCCATCCGGATGCCTTTGACCTTGGGGCGTCTATTGATGACTTCCTGGATCGCCTCAAGCGAGGACAACGGATTCTCGCGCGCCAACAGAAAATCGCCGGCGGCCACAAGCGATGACCTGCCCATGTGTCTAGCCAGATCCACCCACGTCCATTCCGGCGAAGTCATTTGGACACCGTTCAACACCCGAACATCCCGCGCCAAGAGCGGAGCCCGGTGCCCGACCACCCCCCGACGCTTGACCCTCCCGATCTCTTGCCGGCGGGTCACATGGATTAGCCCGCTCCTGCCCTCTTCCTCGAGGTAGATGGGGAGCGGCATGCACCACAACAACGCTGCAGTGACGTGGCTGACTGCACAGCGTGGAGTCACAGCGGTGTGCAGCCGCCCGAGCAGTTCGAGGTCGCGTTCGTTTGCCCTAGCGATACGGATGCCACGACTCGGCGTCACAAGTTCTTTCGTCTGGAGTCGCCACCGTGGCACGCCGGAAGCGTAAGCGTCGGCGACGAGGAAGCCTTGAGGGTCGACGTTCAGAGGCAAGGGAGTGAGATTCCGCATGGGCCCATGCTTGCCGGAAATGATGGCTCACATTCGGTTATCCACAGAAATCGCCCTTTGATGGGCTTTTGACTTTTCCTCCACAGAAAATGCGAGGCCGGCTTTGCGCCCCCAAACCCCGACCAACCACTCAGAGCGGGCCCCACAACTCACGGACCACCCGTTGCGAGGCCTGTTCTGCACCCCAAACCGCTCACCAAACACGCAGAGCGGGCCCCACAACATAGGGTTGATCCATGGAAGCCCCCAACGATGTCGTACTTGTTGCCGATGTAGGGAAGAGCCGCTGCCGCGTCGAGTTGCGCAGCGGTACAGAGTTGCTGGGCGCCGCCGACCATCACGGCTTCCCCGGAGTGCACGTGGACAACGGGCCAACCCTGGCTTTCGACCTCCTCCTTGAGACGGTCAGCCAATTGCCGCCCGGCCTCCCCGTCAGCACCTTGACCGGCATCGGGGCCGCCGTGGCCGGGGTTGAAGCATCCGCCGAGAAGTCGCAGGAACTTGCCACCATGCTGTCCCAGCGGTTCAGTGTCCCGGCAGCCGTGCTCTCCGATGCCACGGCCGCCCAGCTCGGCGCGCTCCAGGGCGCCCCCGGCACCACGCTCATTGTTGGGACAGGCGCCGTCGCCTTCCGGTTCGATGACTCCGGAGTCCTGCACCGGGCCGACGGCTGGGGACCCTATCTTGGGGATCGCGGCAGCGGACGATGGATCGGCCAGCAAGGCCTGCAGGCAGTTCTTGAAGCGTACGACGGCGGCCCTGCCACATCGCTGTCGGCTGCGGCCGGCGCACTGGTCGAGTCGCCCGGGATGCTGCCGGGCTGGCTCGCGGCCAACGAGAACCCCTACCGCGCGATGGCCCGTTTCGCGCCGCTGGTTCTGCACGCGGCGGAGGTGGGTGACGCCGTCGCGCATGACATCATCGGCGAGGCGTGCCGCATCCTGACCCGCACCGTGAAGCTCGCGTCCAGCGGCGACGAGGGCGGCACACCCCGCGTGGCGATGCTGGGCGGAGTGGTGGGCTCGGACTTCTTCGCGGCGCTCTTGCGGAAGTCACTCGCTTCGGCTGGGATTGAGGTGGTGGCCCCGCTCGGCGATGGCTTGGACGGTGCTGCCCTCGCTGCGACGCGCCGCGGGCTCATCCAGGAAAGGTACATCCACCGTGACGGCACAAACTGGCCCGACTAACCCCAACGACGCGGACAAACTCGCGGGCCTGCGCACGGAACTCGCAGGGTTGGCGACGGAGGCCACGGCCGAGGGCCTGGAAAACCTGGACATCCTGGGCACCGAAGAACTCGTGGCCGCGATGCTTTCCCACAGTTCAGGAGTACACGCTGCGGTTGAAGCGGCCAGTGCCGCCATTGTTCAAACCGTCGACGCCGTTGCGGAGCGGCTCCAGCGCGGCGGCCGCCTTTTGTATGTGGGAGCCGGCACGGCCGGTCGCCTGGGTGTGCTCGACGCGAGCGAATGCCCGCCAACGTTCGGCACCCCGCCGGGACTCGTCGTCGGACTCATCGCAGGCGGTGTGCAGGCGATCCAGAAACCCGTTGAGTATGCCGAGGACAACGCAACTGCCGGCGCGCGCGACCTGCACGGTATCAACGTGACCGAAGCCGACGCCGTCGTGGGTATCACGGCCTCGGGCCGGACGCCTTACGTGATCGGTGCGTTGGAGGAGGCCCGGAAGCGGGGCGCGTTCACGGCGTCGCTGGCGTGCAACAAGGGCTCGGCAGTAAGTCACGTGGCGGATGCTGCGATCGAGGTTGTGGTGGGTCCTGAGTTCATCGCTGGTTCCACCAGGCTGAATTCGGGCACGGCCCAGAAACTTGTCCTCAACATGATCAGCACGCTGGTGATGGTGAAGCTCGGCAAGACGTACGGCAACCTCATGGTGGACTTGCGCGCCACGAATGAAAAGCTGCTGGCCCGATCGCAGCGCACCGTTCAGCACGCAACCGGCGTTGATGCCCATGAAGCCGCTGCCGCGCTGGATTCGGTTGGCGGTTCGGTCAAGGCGGCGATTTTGGTGCTCCTGACAGGCATCGAGGCTGGTCAGGCCAAGGGTGCCCTGGAGGAAGCCGGTGGTTTCCTGCGGCGGGCGATCGAGAACCAGAAGTAGCCCGGACGGCAGCCCGGTGCCCAGCGCATAAAGTTGCATGCAGGAGGGCAAATGAATACATACACAGCCGTGCCCAGCGGCGAACAAGTTGTGCAGGACCTGCCATGGCGGTGGAAGGTCCAAGGACGGATTTTCCTGATCGGCGGACTCGGGTTCATGTTCGACGCCTGGGATGTCACGCTGAACGGCATCCTGATTCCGCTGTTGTCCAAGCACTGGTCCCTGCAGCCGGCTGACGCTGCGTGGATCGGCACGGCCAACCTGATCGGCATGGCCGTGGGCGCCTTCGCGTGGGGCACCATTGCGGACACCATCGGACGCAAGAAGGCCTTCACGGCCACCCTCCTGATTTTCAGCATCTTCACGGTTCTGGGTGCGTTCTCGCCGGACATCGTGTGGTTCTGCATCTTCCGTTTCATGGCCGGCTTCGGCCTGGGCGGCTGCATCCCCGTGGACTACGCACTGGTGGGTGAGTTCACTCCGCGGAAGCAACGGGGCAAGGTGCTCACGGCCATGGACGGGTGGTGGCCGATCGGTGCTGCGCTCTGTGGCTTTATCTCGGCCGGGCTCGTTGCTGCCTTCGGCGACTGGCGGCTCACCATGCTGATCATGGTGCTGCCGGCGTTGCTCGTTTTCTGGGTGCGCCGTTCGGTTCCCGAGTCACCGCTGTTCCTGATCCGTGCGGGTCGCCGTGCCGAGGCTGCGGCGGTGATTGATGGCTTGGTCGAGGCGACAGGTGCTTCGCCGCGGGCGTATAGCCTGCCCGAACCGCAGGCTGCGCCGCGCCTCTCCCCCGGCAGCGCCTGGGCCCAGTTGCGGCGGATTTGGCAGTTCAACTGGAAGATCACCACCGCTGCCTGGGCACTCTTCTTCAGCATCCTGCTGGTCTATTACCTGTCTCTGACGTGGATGCCGCGCATTCTCATCGGTGCTGGGTTTGAGGAGTACAAGGCGTTCGTCACGACGGCGAGCATGGCCGCCGTCGGACTCCTGGGTGTGGTGGTCGCGGCGCTCCTGGTGGAGCAGGTGGGTCGCAAGTGGATCCTGGCCATCACCGGTCCGTTGTCCGCTTTGACCTTGGTGATCGTGGCCTTCGTGGTGGACGTTCCCTCCGCTGCCGTGTTCTGGCTGCTGGTGTTCGGGTTCGTGGTCCAAGTGGCCATCCCGGTCCTCTACGCCTACGTGTCCGAGCTGTACCCGACTGAGCTTCGCGGCTCGGGCTTCGGCTGGGCGTCGACGTTCTCCCGGATCGGGGCAGGCTTTGGGCCCCTGGTGTTTGCCTCGTTCTTCTGGCCGGAGTTCGGATTGGCGCAGTCCTTCGCCATGGCTGGTGGCCTGGTGCTGCTGTCCGTGCTGTGGATGGCGTTCTTCGCCCCCGAAACGAAGCAGCGCGAACTCTCGTAACCGCCCCGCCTCGTACCCAACTGAGTCGGGGGGGGTGGGGGGTGGGGCCCCCGCGGGCGGCCGCGCGGGGGGGGGGTGTGGGGGGGGGGGGGCGGGGGGGGGGGGGGGCCCCCCCCGGGGGGGGG
>NZ_JAJOHP010000125.1:0-7163 GCF_021109375.1 Arthrobacter sp. AK01 | reverse complement strand
CCCCCCCCCCCCCCCCCCCCCCCCCCCCCCCCCCCCCCCCCCCCCCCCCCCCCCCCCCCCCCCCCCCCCCCCCCCCCCCCCCCCCCCCCCCCCCCCCCCCCCCCCCCGCGCGCCCCCCCCCCCCCCCCCCCCCCCCCCCCCCGCTGTTGTGTCGCCGCTGTGCTCAGTCACCAGCCCTCGCTGGTCACCAATCGTCGTTAGTCCAGGACTGTCTTTAGTCCACGACGGCGGTGGGCCAGTCCGCGGGCCCCTCGCTGCCGGCGTCGTACTCGTCCAGAGGGACGTCGCCGCTTTCCCAGGCGCGGAGGACCGGCTCGACGATCCTCCAGCAATCCTCGGCAGTGTCGCCCCGAACTGACAGGAGGGGGTCGCCGGTCAGGATGCCTTCGAGGACTTCTCCGTAGGGCAGCATTCCGGGTTCGTTGAGTTCGGCCACCAGGGTGGTTCGGTCCAGCGTGAAAATGTCGCCGGGGCCGTTCACATCGACGTCGAGCTGCAGCAGGTCCGGACCAAAGCCGATCCGCAGTTGGTTGGGAGAGTCCACGCCCGAGAAGCCCTTGGGAAGGTGGGGGACAGGGCGGAAGGTGATAACGGCCTCCTTGCGCCTGCGCCCCATGGCCTTGCCGGAGCGCAGGATGAAGGGGACGCCCTTCCAACGCCAGTTGTCGATGTCCACGCGCACTTCTGCAAGGGTTTCGGTGTTTCGTGACGGGTCCACGCCCTCCTCGGCAGCGTAGTCCGGCACGGTCCTTTCGCCGAGTGTTCCCGCTGTGTAGCGGGCTCGTCGCGTGGAATCGACGTACGGGGCCTTGACGCTGCTTGCCCGCAAGACGGTGGCCACTGCGTCACGAAGGTCCCGTTCCTCGATGGTGGCGGGAGCATCAATGGCGAGGAACGCCATGATGTGGAGGAGGTGGCTCTGGATCATGTCCCGAAGAGCCCCGGCTGTGTCGTAGTATCGGGCCCTGCCCTCAAGGGCGAGGTCCTCGTCGAAAATGACCTCCACCTTCTCGATGTGTTCGCGGTTCCAGACCGGCTCCAGGAACCTGTTGGCGAAGCGAAGGCCCAGGATGTTGAGCACCGTTGCCTTGCCCAGGAAGTGGTCCACGCGGTGGATGTGGTCCTCGGGGACCAATGCGGCCAAGGTCCTGTTCAGCTCGTGTGCGGATTCGGTACCCGACCCGAATGGCTTCTCCATGACCAACCGCGTCCCGGCTGGCATTTGTTCGGGATGGAGTACCTCGCAGGCTTTCTGGCTGACATGCGGTGGCAAAGCGAAGTAGATGGCAACCGGACCCTGAAGCCGTGCCAGCAGATCGGCCAATGGACCGTCGGCCGTGACATCAACCTGCTGGTATTCGGTGCCTTCGGCAACGGCGGCCAAAGCGGCACGCCCGGCGGTGTCGGCTGTTTTTGATGCGGCCTCGAAGGCGCCGTTGACCCTTTGCCTCCATTGCTCCGGAGACCAGGGATCGGATCCCGCGCCCACCAAACGGAGACCTGGAGCCCGCCCTGAAGCCAACAGTCCGGCCAGTCCAGGCAGGAGCAGCCTGCCGGTGAGGTCCCCGGACGCGCCGAGGATGAGCAACGTTTTTACAGTTGTTTTGCTGGTCACTGTGCCAGCATGCCATCTTGCAGGTGCGACTTGGTACCCTAGATAGTCGAGTCCCGTAGTTGAGTCGTATTTGCCGGGGCAAGAATCGTCAAGACTCTGGTGTGCCGCATTGGCCGCCATTCGTAGACCATCGAAAGAAGTGCACGGCGCGTGTTCAATTCACTCTCTGACCGGTTGACAGCAACCTTCAAGAACCTCCGTGGCAAGGGCCGCCTCACCGAGGCTGATGTCGATGCCACTGTCCGGGAGATTCGCCGCGCCCTGCTGGACGCGGATGTTGCGGTGTCCGTGGTCCGCGAGTTCACCGGCCGTATCCGCGAACGGGCCCTGGGCGCCGAGGTCTCGGGAGCGTTGAACCCGAGCCAGCAGATCGTGAAGATCGTCAATGAGGAACTCAAGGAGATCCTCGGCGGCGAGACACGACGTATCCGCCTGGCCAAGACCGGGCCCACCATCATCATGCTCGCAGGCCTCCAAGGTGCCGGTAAGACCACCCTCGCCGGCAAGCTGTCCAAGTGGCTCAAGGCGCAGGGCCACAGCCCCCTGCTGGTAGCTTGCGACCTCCAGCGCCCCAACGCTGTCACGCAGCTCCAGGTTGTTGGCCAGCGCGCCGGTGTCCCGGTGTTCGCTCCGCACCCGGGCGCAACCTCCGAACTTGAGCACCCCGCCGGCGATCCGGTGGCCGTAGCCAAGGCCGGCGTCGAGGAAGCCCGCCAGAAGCTGCACGACGTCGTCATCGTCGATACAGCCGGCCGTCTCGGCGTCGACGCCGAAATGATGGACCAGGCCCGACGCATCCGTCAGGCGATCATCCCCAACGAAGTCCTCTTCGTGATCGACTCCATGATCGGCCAGGATGCCGTCAACACGGCGATGGCCTTCGACGAAGGCGTCAATTTCACGGGCATCGTGTTGTCCAAGCTCGACGGCGACGCCCGCGGCGGTGCCGCGCTGTCGGTTGCATCCGTTACCGGTAAGCCGGTCATGTTTGCGTCCACCGGTGAAGGCCTCGACGACTTTGAGCTCTTCCACCCGGACCGTATGGCTTCGCGCATCCTGGACATGGGTGACGTCCTCACCCTGATCGAACAGGCTGAAAAGGCCTGGGACAAGGACGAAGCGGCCAGGATGGCGAAGAAGTTCGCCGACCAGGAAGACTTCACCCTGGACGACTTCCTCGCCCAGATGCAGCAGATCCGCAACATGGGCTCCATGAAGAAGATGCTCATGATGATGCCGGGTGCGCAGAACATCCGTCAGCAGCTTGAGAATTTCGACGAAAAAGAGATCGACCGCGTCGAGGCAATCGTCCGCTCCATGACTCCGCACGAGCGTGTTGCTCCCAAGATCATCAACGGCTCACGCCGCGCCCGAATCGCCAGGGGTTCAGGCGTCCACGTTTCAGAGGTCAACGGACTGCTGGAGCGTTTCGCCCAGGCCCAGAAGATGATGAAAAAACTGGCTCAAGGCGGCGGCATGCCAGGCATGCCGGGAATGCCCGGGTTGGGTGGCCCCGGCGGCGGCCGCAAGAACGGTAAGAACGCCCCTAAGAAGAAGGCCCGTTCCGGCAACCCTGCAAAGGCAGCGCAGGAACTGCGTGATGCCGAGGCCAAACGGGCCAATGCCGCTTCGGCCGCACCCACGGGTGCCGCTTTCGGACAGGGCGCCGCGGACTTCGACCCGGCGTCGCTGAATCTTCCCAAGGGCTTCGACAAGTTCCTCGGAAAGTAGATATTGCTTCCCAAGGAGCCGGGATTTCCGGCCCCTTGGGATGTCAGAGCCGTGGAATAGGCTGAACCAATGCAGAAGCAGCGCGTAGTCTTCGTTCACGGCCTGGGCACGTTCGGCGCTGCGGCATGGCCGAGGCAACATGGCATGGCCCTGGCCTATGACGCACTGTTCCTTCGGCGCCACGGCTTTGATGCCAATGCCGAACCCGTGGAATCCAGTGTGGCGGCCGACGTCGCAATTGTGATCAACGCACTGGATGATTCGGGCGGCGGCCACATCGTGGCTCACGAGCAAGGTGCCATCTCCGCCATGCTCGCAGCCATCGAACGCCCTGATCTGGTGCACTCGCTCACCCTGGTGGAGCCCGCCTGTTTGTCGTTGACGGCCGAACTTCCGGCGACGGGATCCCATCGGGCACTGATGGAACCGCTGTTCGACGTCAGGAACCAGCTCAACGACGCCGACTACCAGCGTGAGTTCTACCGCCGGGCCTTCTCTGCCGAAACCGGAGGTTTGGACAGTCCCGAAGCCCGCCGCTCCGCCCGCAGGCTGAGGCTGCAAGCGCCTCCATGGGAGGCGCCGCTCCACATCGTTCCGGGCGTTCCCACGTTGGTCCTCACCGGCGGGTGGGAACCCCTCTACGAGGAAATCGCGGCATACCTGCAGGACACCGGTGCCCTCCGCCGCGTGGCAGCGGGAGGACACCGGCCCCAGGATTCACCTGAAGGGGACCGGGCCATCCGCTCCTTTATCGCGGACGTCGGAAGGGCTATGTCAGTTCAGGCTTCCTGAGCTGGTGGTGCCTTGGCTTGCAGGGACCTGGAGTTCCGGCAAGTACACCTTCCCGCCCGAAGCCAGGAACTCCTGGCTCTTCTCGCGCATGCCGTCGTACATGCCTGCGATTGCCGCCTGGGACTCGGCTGAACCGTATTCGTCCCGGATGTCCTGGCTGATGCGCATGGAGCAGAACTTGGGGCCGCACATCGAGCAGAAGTGCGCTGTCTTTGCCGGTTCGGCCGGCAATGTTTCGTCGTGGAAGGCTTCGGCCGTCACAGGGTCCAGGGAAAGGGCAAACTGGTCCCGCCAGCGGAACTCGAAGCGTGCCTTGGACAGGGCATCGTCGCGTTCATGCGCACCAGGGTGGCCCTTGGCGAGGTCGGCTGCGTGGGCGGCGATCTTGTAGGTGATAACCCCGGTCTTGACGTCGTCCTTGTTTGGCAGGCCGAGGTGCTCTTTTGGGGTCACGTAACAGAGCATGGCTGTGCCGTACCGGGCGATTTCGGTCGCACCGATCGCCGAGGTGATGTGGTCGTAGCCGGGGGCGATGTCGGTGACCAGGGGGCCGAGCGTGTAGAACGGGGCACCCTTGCAGAGTTCCTGTTGCCGCTCCACATTCTCGCGGACCAGGTGGAACGGAACGTGGCCGGGGCCTTCCACCATGACCTGGACGTCGAACTCCCACGCGCGTTGCGTCAGCTCCGCGAGCGTGTCCAGTTCTGCAAACTGGGCGGCGTCGTTTGCGTCGGCAATGGATCCGGGGCGCAGGCCGTCGCCCAACGAGAACGAGACGTCGTACTGGGCGAAGATTTCGCACAACTCGTCAAAGTGGGTGTAGAGGAAGTTTTCCTGATGGTGTGCCAGGCACCAGCCGGCCATGATCGAACCACCGCGCGAAACGATGCCTGTGACCCTGTTGGCTGTGAGTGGCACATACCGCAGGAGCACCCCTGCATGGATGGTCATGTAGTCCACGCCCTGCTCGCATTGCTCGATCACTGTGTCGCGGAAGATCTCCCATGTCAGTTTGTTGGCTTCGCCGTTGACCTTTTCGAGCGCCTGGTAGATCGGGACTGTGCCGATCGGAACAGGGGAGTTGCGGATGATCCATTCGCGGGTGGTGTGGATGTCATCTCCCGTGGAGAGGTCCATGACGGTATCAGCGCCCCATTGGGCGGCCCATTGCAGCTTGTCCACTTCTTCGGCGATGGAGCTGGTCACGGCCGAGTTTCCGATGTTTGCGTTGATCTTGACCAGGAAGGCCTTGCCGATGATCATCGGTTCGGATTCAGGGTGGTTGATGTTGTTGGGGATGATGGCCCGGCCTGCGGCGACCTCGCCGCGGACCAGTTCAACATCGCAGTTCTCCCGCAGCGCGACGAACTGCATCTCCGGCGTCACGACGCCCTTTTTCGCGTAGTGCATTTGGGTGACGGTCTTGCCCTCGACGGCGCGGCGGGGCACCGGTTGCGCGCCCTTCCACTCCGCTGACGCCGCACCGCGCCGGACCGCGGACTTGCCGTCGTCGAGCAGGTTCCGTTCGCGCCCGGAGTATGGTTCGGTGTCTGCCCGGCCTTCGATCCATGGTGCGCGGAACGGCTCCAGTCCCACCACAGGATCGCTGCCCGGACCCGCGGTTCGGTATACCTGCAACGGCGTATTTGCCTGCCCATTGGGGGAGGGCTCCAGCGAAATCTCGGTTATCGGCACGCGGATCCCGTTGTCGGGATCTTCCAGCCACGCCAATGAATGGGACTTCAGCGATTGCGTGACGGGTTCCGCCGATTCCAAGCCGTTACCGGCCTGGTTTTGGCCTGCGTTGGAACGATTTTGGCCTGCGTTGGAACGATTTTGGACAGGGCTGTGCTGTGTTTCGGTGGTGCTCAAAGGATTACTCACTTCCTTCGCCGGCATTACCCGGACAGGTTCAACGGTCGCAGACTGCGTCAGTCCGATCTCAGCCCCTGCAGGGGCCCCCGTGTGGTCGTAGACGAAGCTACCACAGCTCCCAACAGGCACCCAGTCACATGAACGCACCAGCTCCGAAGGCACTGCGGCGGACTAGGCTTTTGCAATGGCCAACATCATCGAATTCAGCGGACCTGTACTCGTCTCGGCGGACGAAGAGCGCCAGGGGATGTGGTCTGTTGACGGAGTCCTTTCCTTCGAACGCCCCACGGCCACTCCGGACCGGGTACTGGATGGCTGGGTCCTGCCGGGCTTCGTTGATGCCCACTGCCACATCGGGCTCGGCGCAGGCGGCGCGGTTGACGAGCAGGCAACCTTGGCGCAGGCGCAGGCGGACCTCGACGCCGGAACGCTGCTGATCCGTGATTGTGGATCACCCGGCGACACCCGCTGGGTTCAGCAGCGGACAGACTTGCCCCGCCTGATCAGGGCAGGACGGCACATTGCCAGGAGCCGGCGCTACCTCCGTGGCCTGGGCCACGAAATTGAACCGGAGCAGCTCGTGGAGACCGTGCGCAAGGAAGCGCGCGACGGCGACGGCTGGGTGAAACTTGTGGGCGACTGGATCGATCGCGGCGTCGGCGACCTCGCCGCGTCCTTTCCGGCAAAGATCGTCAGGGATGCCATCTCAGCTGCCCACGACGAAGGTGCCCGGGTGACGGCCCATTGCTTCGCAGAGAACACGATCGATGACATGCTCGATGCCGGCATCGACTGCATCGAACACGCCACTGGCCTCTTGCCGCGGCACATTCCGCGTTTGGTGGAACAGTCGGTGCCCATCGTGCCCACCCTGGTCAACATCGCCACCTTCCCGGATATCGCCGCGCAGGCAGCGCCAAAGTTTCCGGAGTACGCGGACCACATGATGCGCCTGTGGGAGCGTAGGCGCGAGCGTGTGCAGGAGGCCTTTGAGGCGGGGGTCTCCATCTACGCGGGAACAGATGCGGGCAGCGTGATCAAGCACGGCCGGATTGCGGATGAAATGCGGGAACTGCACGACGCCGGCCTGCCGCCGGCGGCAGTCCTGGACGCTGCGGCGTGGGGTGCCCGGAAGTGGCTGGGGGTGGAG
>NZ_JAJOHP010000124.1:0-7209 GCF_021109375.1 Arthrobacter sp. AK01 | reverse complement strand
CCCCGGGGGGGCCCCCCCCCCCCCCCCCCCCAAACCCCCCCCCCCCCCCCCCCCTCCCGCCCGCGTGCCGCCGCGGGGGCTCTTCTGTGCCCGACCCGCCTGCTAACCCTTTTGCGGACGCGAGGGCAGTGGTGCCGGCCGCACCTTCCGGTAGCCCTCACGCAGGGGCGGACGATCAGTTGGCAGTTCCTGGATCATTTCCTTGAGCGCGCCGATCCCGTACTCCAGCTGCGGATCTGTTCCTGCAGCGTAGGCGTGGGGTGGGAAGAGCACTTCGATGTCCGGCTCCACCCCGCGGTTTTCAACGTCCCAACCGATCCCGCCACTGAACCAGGTGGCGTAGCGGGGCTGCGTCACACCTGTACCGTCGGCCAGGGCGAAGCGGTTGTCGATGCCCACCACGCCGCCCCAGGTCCGCGTACCGATGACCGGGCCGATGCCCCTGAGCTTGGAAACCTGCGTGATGATGTCACCGTCCGATCCGGCAAATTCGTCGGCCAGGATGATCACAGGGCCCCGCGGCGCATGGTGCGGGTACGTACGCGGCTTCTCTCCGCGCGGCATGCTCCATCCGGTGACCTTCCGTCCGATCAGTTCGGCTACCAGTTGGGACGTATGCCCGCCACGGTTGCGCCGCACGTCCACGATCAGGCCATCCAGCGCAGTTTCGGTGTCGAGATCGCGGTGGAGCTGCGCCCAGCCGTTGGCCATCATGTCCGGGACGTGGAGGTAGCCAAACTTGCCGTCCGAGGCCTCACGTACCGTGCGACGGTTGGCCCTGACCCAATCCTGGTACCGCAACCTCTCCTCGTCACGGACAGGTACCACGGCCACTCGACGCTGTTCACCGGCGGCTTCGCCATGTCCTTCACCGTTCAGAAGCGTCAGCTCGACAGTCCTGCCTGCAGCGCCCGCCAGTTGCATGGCCGGTGTCAAGGCCGCGGAAAGTTCGACGCCGTCAATCGCCAGAAGGACGTCGCCCACCTTCGCGTCCGCTCCGGGACGCGTCAAGGGTGAAGTAGCCAAGGGGTCGGACGACTCCCCCGCCAGAATCCGTGTAATCTCCCAGCCTTGCTTACCGAGTTGCAACTCAGCGCCAAGCCGGCCCTGGCCGTTACGTCCGGGCTCGGTCACTGCGGCCGGCTTAACGTAGGCGTGGGAGGTCCCCAGCTCGCCATGGATCTCCCACAGCAGGTCCACCAGGTCGTCATGGGAACCGAGGCGATCCACCACAGGGCGGTACCGCTTGTACACGGAGTCCCAATCCTGGCCAGCCATGTCGGCAGTCCAGAAGAAGTCCCGCTGGAGGCGCCACGCCTCATCAAACGACTGTCCCCACGCAGCCACGGGGTCAAGGGTGACGCGGACCCTGTTAAGTTCCACCTTCACAAGGTCTCCGGAGTCTTCATCCACCTTGGCGTCAGCAGGCACGGACGTGATCTGTTGGTCGAGGATGTAGACAACCCGTGTCAGGTCGCCCGACAAACGGTATCTGTCCACAGCAGAAACCAGGGTGGTTTGCTTACGCTTTGCCAGGTCATAGCGCACCAACGATGGTGAGCTCTTCTTATCCTGCAGCGTGCCTTTGCCTTCACCGGTGACGCCCGCGAGCTCAGTATCGAGCCACAAGAGTGCGCCGACTCCGACAGCCAACTCCGTGTAATTTCCTTGGGGCACAGGGACTGCGATGACTCGGTGCGCAAGGCCGTCCGGATCGACCCGCACGGCAGGTGCGCCGCCGTCGTCGGACTTGGTCGAGGTGGGCGGGACATCCTCGAGCATGTCAACGGACGGGCCGAACGGTGAAGGGGTGTCCGCGGCCAAGGCAACCAGGTACGGCTTGATCGGGCTCGGGAAGGACAAGTCGAAGGAGTGGCCGTCATATACGGGGTCGAAGCTTCGGTTGGACAGGAAAGCAAGGAACTTACCATCAGGGGTGAACCGCGGCGATTCATCGCAGAAACGCCCATCCGTGACATCAATGATGCCGGCCTCAGCCTCGCCTGGGCGGGCGATCCGGAGTTTGCTCCGCGAGCCAAAGGAAGTGACGGGCTCGGACCATGCGAGCCACTGCGAGTCACCGGACCACGCCAGTTGATCGATGCTGCCCTCACCAACGCTGACCAGCAGGGTCAGGGTGCCCGCCGCAGTATCGGCCACGAAGACGTCACCGAACGCGGTGCCAATGGCCAGCCAGCGGCCGTCCGGGCTGGCTTCCAGGGCACTCGTACGCGTAGGCGACGGGAAATCAATGCGGACGTCACCCGTGTCTTCCGCTGGTACAAGGCCTGTGGGTGTCGCCGATCCGCTCACAGTGTCCGCCGACGGTTCGACCGCCTCGCCGGATTTTTCGCGGGCTGGGTCCCCTTCCGGAGCTGCGCCCCCGTCCGCTGGCTTTATGGGGGTGGTCGTCGGCACCGACGTGCTCCCCTGCCCGAGCACATTCGAGGCGGAGACAGGCTTGGGCAAGGGATCTGAGTCGCCGGCCGGAGCGGGCTCTGGATCAACCTTTGCAGGCACCTCAACAGTTGCGGAAAGACGCGAAGCGATGCGCTTGATGTACACGGCTTCAACGGAGCCGTGGTCAGCGACGTAAGCGATCCGGCCGTCAGTGAGCGGACGTGGCAAGCGGGCGCGGACTCCGGGCGTCGCTTCCACCACCCGTGAAGGACCGTCCTTGTGGCGAAGCCAATGGAGGGTTCCGTGCGCTTCGACGGCACTGGCAGTGCCAGCGGCGTTGGGAACCACATCGCCAAGGTGCGCAGAGGCCTTGAGCGGTGCCGGACGGCGGGCCGGGGACGCTGAACCCAGGGTGATGTTCAGTTTGGCAGCCTCGGCGTCACCGTCAAGCGATGGGATCATCCACAGTTCTCCGGCGGATTCGAAAATCACCCGGCTGCCGTCAGTGCTGGCGTGCCGGACGTAGAAGTCCTCATGGTCGGTGTGCCGGCGCAGCCCCGACCCATCGGGCAGCACGGAGTAGAGGTTTCCGTACCCCTCATGGTCTGACAGGAAAGCGATGCGCCCATTGACCCACAGCGGGTCGGTAACGTTGCCATCCACCTCGGGTACCAATCGGTCGAACTCACCGTTACCGTCGGCGTCGATCCACAGCTTGCCGGCGGTGCCGCCACGGTATCGCTTCCACCATGCCGGCTCGCGGGAAAGGACGCTGGCCAGGACCACGGGCTTCTCATCACCGATTTCGGGACCGAAAGCAACTGCCTCAACGGGACCGAAAGGAAGTTCGACGGCGGCACCGCCGTCAAGCGGGAGGCTGTAGGCATGCGTGTGCCGGCTTTCGGCCTGCTGGAAAGCGCTGGTGACCACCACGTTTCCGGCAGGGGTGAAGCCTTTGACTTTTGTGGTGCTGTGTCCAAAGTAGGTCAACTGCCTGTATCCACCGCCGTCGACCTCTGCCGTCACGACCTCCGGTGACGTCCCAACAATCACCGTCCATACAAGCCGCTTCCCGTCGGGAGTGAAACGGGGGTTCCTGGCTGGCAGTTGCTGCGATGAAACACGCCAGGCACGGCCGCCGGAGAGGGGCGCGATCCAGATGTCATCTTCTGCCACGAAAGTGACCAGATCGCCGTGCACATGCGGGAAACGGAGGTAGCTGGAGGAGGTCATTGTTCGATCATAGTCAAGAGGTGCCCACCCTCAGCCGCACCGACAGGCGTTTCCGCCACACACGCTGTCCATGGTGAGATGGGTCATGAGAATCGTGATGTCCGGAGCGTCGGGAATGATTGGAACTGCACTGTCAGGGCACCTGCGGGGTCAGGGCCATGACGTCATCCGCCTGGTACGGCGACCTGCCAGGGACACTGGTGAATGGACGTGGGACCCGGCGGCGGGAGAACTCGATGAGGCCGTCCTGGACAACACCGATGCCGTCGTCAACCTCTCCGGTGCCGGCATCGGGGACCGTCCGTGGACCAAACGGCGGATAAGGGTCCTCCGGGATTCCCGTCTCCAGGCCACCGGGACCCTGACGGCCGCCATGCGACGTCTTGCCAGTCCGCCGGCTACCTTCGTCAGCCAATCCGCGTCCGGTTACTACGGCGCCTCGCGCGAAGGCGTTCTGCGCGAGGATTCGGGTCCCGGCGCAGGCGTGCTGGGCAGTTTGTGTGTTGAGTGGGAGCGCACGGCAAGGACAGCGCCATCGGGCGTGCGGGTAGTGACTCCGAGGACCGGCGTGGTGCTCAGCACCTCCGGAGGCGCACTTGGGCCGCTGCTCCCCTTGCTAAAACTCGGACTCGGTGGACCGTTTGGGAACGGGCGCCAGTACTGGCCTTGGATAACACTGACCGACGAAGCACGGGCGCTGGCATATCTCCTCACATCCGACATCGATGGACCCGTGAATGTTTGCGCGCCGGAGAGCGCGGATGTCAACGCGATCGTCGCAAGCCTCGCGAAGGCGTTCCACCGGCCTGCCGTCTGCCGTGTCCCCCGGCCTGCCTTGCGTTTGGTTCTCGGACGACTGGCAGATGAACTCGTTCTGGCCAACCAGCGAATGGAGCCCTCCCGCCTGGCGGAGGCTGGTTTCCACTGGCAGCACCCATCTCTCTCTGATGCCATGACCTGGCTGACTCAAGACACCCCGCGCTGACCAGCTCCTCAACTCATCACCCGGCCACACTTGGGGCCAGGATCCCGGATATCCGCCACCGGCCGTTTGTGCGAACCACGTGCAAACGGAGGTCTTGCGGCGAACCGGCGAGCCAGGTGTGTGCCACTGCCCCCGACGAATCGCGTTCCTCAAAGGTCGACGTGGCAACAGTAGCCCCCACCATTACGTCATTGGAGTCCGGGGATCCTTCAACGGTCACTCCGGACAACGTCGTCGAAAACCCGGCGAAAACAGTTCCTGCCTCTTTGAGGTGATCCGCCACCTGGTTGTCGGCAACTTCAGCGGGTGATCCCGGCACGTTGACCAAGGCCAACAGGTCAAGGCGTCCCTGTCCCAAGGCGACATCACGGACGGATGACAATGCCTTTACTGCCACTGCCGGATCCTCAGCCCGAAGGCCTTCGGCAAGGGCTTCGGGCAGGTCCGCGGCGTGCGCGGCAGCGGTTGAGGATGCTGGGCCGGGTGCTGGCACAAGGCTGGGTGCGCTGCTTCCGATGGCTCCTGCCGGCTGAGTGGAAGACGCCTGGTTCTGCTGCCACGGCAGAGGGCCCTGCTGGGAAACGGTCCACCCACCGGCGCCAATAAGCATGCCGGCCGCCAGGACCAACGCAAGGTTCTTGATCCGGGCGCCCGTGCTTCGACGTCGGCGGCCTTCCGGTCGGATTGTGGCCTCTGGTCCGACCGACGGAAATTGATGGAACCGGCGTATCCACCGTGGTGCGCGGCGGGGTGAACGCCCCAACGCCTCGCGTCGGGTGAGCAGCTCTGGAATGACGGAGGGATGCACGGCTCCGGACAAGTCCAGCGGCTCGGGAGCAGCGCTTCTGAAAATCGCCGTGCCGAGTTCCCGGGCAGTCGGACGTACATGGGGATCGGTGTCAAGCGCAGCCTCCAAAGCAGCCATGAGGGACTTGGGAACATCGGGAACCAGCAGGGACAAAGGTGGGCGGTGCCGGGTGTCCGCCGGGGCAGATCCGGTCAAGCAATACCATCCAACGGCGGCCAGCGAATAGACATCACGCTGTGGCTGCAGTTCGCGCCGGGCATGACCGCCTGCGGGGACGACTGATGGATCCCTGAAGCCCGGAGTCCCTGCATCCATGACCTGCTGGGCGCCCCCCACCATGGCGGCCACGCCGAAGTCTGCAAGCAGTGGCATCCCCTCTGCCGTGAACAACACATTCCCCGGCGACACGTCTCCGTGCACCGCACCGTTGACGTGCAGGTAGTCCAGGGCCTGGGCGAGAGGGGTCAGCATGGTCACCGCTTCGCCCACGCGAAGAATGCCCCGCCCGGCCATCAGGTTGGCCAGTGAGCCACCGGCGGCGTAGTCCATGACAATCCCGGCAGTGTCCCCGGCGCCTCCAGTCACAGGCAGGACTTCATGAATTCGAACGAGGTGCTGATGCTTGAAGCCCGCGAGGAGCCTGACCTCCCGCGCAACACCTTCTGTGATGACGCCGCCGCTGCTGCTTTCTCCGCTTGCTCCTCCGCCGCACTTGATCGCAAGACGCACCCCGTCACTGTTCCTTGTCACGAGCCACACTGTGGAGCTGCTGCCTTGGCCCAATTGGCGGGATATCTGGTAACCCGGAACGAGGGGCACGACACCGGCGGGAATATCCAGTTTTTCCATAGACAAGGTCTACCGGACCAGGGGATTTTCCGCAGAAGTTATCCACAGGGCGCCCGCTTCCGGCAGCTTGCCAACGACAGCGCAGGATGCGACTGAGAGGTTCACCACAAAATCATGGCCACTGTCCTGCTGGGTCTAAGCTTGAACCCATGACTCTTGAGTTTTCAGAACTGGGTCTTGCCCCGGAATTCGTTGATTACATGCAGGGCTGGGACCTGCAGCGCGAGATCCACAACAAAGTTGTTGCGGGCGAGCAGAACAGCACCGTCTTGCTCCTGGAGCACGCTGCCGTCTATACGGCCGGCAAACTCACGGAAGATCACGAGCGTCCCTTTGACGGGACACCCGTTGTTCCCGTGGACCGTGGCGGCAAACTAACGTGGCACGGCCCCGGCCAGCTGATTGCCTACCCCATTCTCAAACTCAAGAACCGCGCCGGTATCCGCGACTATGTGGAACGGCTTGAGGCCACCATGATCGCGGTCATGAGTGACTACGGCATTAACGCAGTCACTGTGAAGGGCCGGGCAGGGGTTTGGATTCTTGCCGATGAAAAGGGTCCGGACCGCAAAATTGCCGCCATCGGCATACGCGTCCTGGACGGTGTCACCATGCACGGTGTCGCCATCAACTGCAGCAATGACCTGGCGCCTTACGCACAGATCATCGCCTGTGGAATCACTGACGCCAGCGTCACCACCATGTCGCTGGAAGCAGGCCGGACCATCAATCCTGCCGACATCGTTGACCGCTTCGTGGAAGAGTTCCGCAAGCATGAAGAAGCACTCGTTTCCACCCCCGAAGGAGCACTCCAGTGACCTTGGCACCTGAAGGCCGTAAGTTGCTGCGCGTTGAGGCGCGTAACGCGGCGGTCCCGGTTGAACGCAAGCCCGAGTGGATCAAGGCCAAGGTCCAGATGGGTCCTGAGTTTGTC
>NZ_JAJOHP010000123.1:0-7223 GCF_021109375.1 Arthrobacter sp. AK01 | reverse complement strand
GTCGTACTTCTACATGAAGTACGACGGCGGCACTTGCCGTATGTGCCTCGGTGGCCGCTAAGCGGTCTGGCCAGCGTGCTGCCCCTCGGAGATTTCCTCCACGAGCTTGCTGTTGAATGCCGGGAGGTCGTCCGGGTTGCGGCTGGTGACCAGGCCTTGATCGCATACCACTTCTTCGTCGGTCCAGTTGGCGCCGGCGTTCTTCAGGTCCGATTGGAGCGTGTGGTACGACGTGACGTTGCGGCCCTTGATCACGCCGGCGTCGATGAAGATCCACGGTCCGTGGCAGATGGAGGCCACCGGTTTGTGCTGCTCAAAGAAGGCCCGCGTGAAGTTCTGCGCGTCCTTGTCCACGCGGAGGTTGTCCGCGTTCACGACGCCACCCGGGAGTACCAGTGCGTCAAAGTCGGAGGCGTTGGCGTCGGCCACTGCGAGGTCGACGTCGAACGTGTCGCCCTTCTCCACGCCGTTGAAGCCCTGGAGTTTTCCCTTCGAGGGGGCCACGAGAGTGGGTTCACCGCCAGCGTCCTTCACGGCTTGCCAGGGGCTGGTGAGCTCCACTTGCTCAACGCCATCCGTCAGCAGGAACGCGACCTTCTTGCCTGCGATGTTGTGTTCTGACATTGTTCCTCCTCGTTGGGCAGCGGGGTGCCTTTTGGGCGATACCGCCGCTGTGAGAGTTGTTTGTCTGACCTGTTCCAGCCTAGGGAACCCTGCTTTAGTAAGCAAGCTGACTAATTGTGTCACGGGACCTGGTTGCTTGCTAAGTGATCGAATATCGATAGAATCAGGTTGTTGTTCGATAAAGGAGTTCCGATGGGTAAGCTGACGATCCTCGCATTGCGGGTTGTGATCGCGATGGTGCTGGCAGGATCGCTGTTCGTCCAGGTGTGGATGGTGCCGCTGCTTTCTACGGACCTTGTTGAGGTCGGTGCGCCCGACGGTCCGCGGATTACGCTGCTGGTGATTGTCGTTCTGGGAATCCTCTGCGTGCAGGTAGTTGCGGTCTGCGTGTGGAGGTTGCTGACGATGGTGCGCCGCGGGACGGTGTTCTCCCACAGGGCTTTCCGGTTTGTGGACATCATCTTCGGGGCTGTATCTGTGGCCGCACTGCTGATGTTTACGATTGCGGCGCTGCTGGCTCCGGGCGACATTGCGCCCGGCGTTGTTCTGCTCATTTGCGGCGCTGCGTTGATGATCGGGGGAGTGGCTCTTCTGGTGCTGATCTTGCGTACGCTGCTGGCCCAGGCCGTTGCGCGGGACGTTGAGGCTGCTGGCTTGCGGGCCGAGCTCGACGAGGTGATCTGATGCCGATCATCGTGGACATCGACGTCATGCTGGCCAAGCGCAAGATGCCGGTGGGTGTGCTTGCCGAGCGAGTGGGGATCACGCCGGCCAACTTGGCTGTGCTCAAGAACGGGCGGGCGAAAGCGGTTCGGTTTACGACGCTGGAGGCGTTGTGCGAGGTGCTCGAGTGCCAACCCGGCGACCTGCTGCGCTGGGAGGCCTAAGCCGGATAGTAGGCTGAGCTGCATGACGTGGGGGCGCCGGTTCCTCCCGCACTCCGAAGGAATCGTCGAATGAAATTCTCCATGTCCCGCTGCCCAGGTCGCCTGAAAGCCACGGCTGTGCTGCTCGCCACCGTGGTGCTCGCCGCGTCGGGGGCAGGGGCGGCCATCGCGTCTGAAGAACCGCCCGCAACCCAGAACGACCACGCCATGGGATCGACACTTCGTGATCATGAAAGAGCGGACCAGAAGTTGTTTTCCATCCAAGGCACGGAATCCTCTCTAGCAGTGCCGTCGGGCGTTCGCGGAATGGACGTCAGCAGCCACCAAGGCGTGGTGGACTGGACCAAGGCCGCAGCCAACGGTGCCAAATTTGCGTACGTGAAGGCCAGCGAGGGGACCGCCTACCGCAATCCCTACTTCCAGGCCCAATACTCGGGGGCTGCTTCTGCCGGCATGCTGCACGGCGCCTACCATTTCGCCCTCCCCAATGCGTCGTCCGGTGCAGCGCAAGCCAGCTACTTCCTCCAGAGCGGTGCAGCCTGGACGACGGATGGGAAAACACTGCCTGCCCTGCTGGACCTGGAATACAGCCCCTATGGCGACGGCGCCTGCTATGGAATGACCCCGGGCCAGATGATTTCGTGGATCTCCGACTTCGCAACCACCATCCTGTCGCGAACCGGACGCCTTCCGGCCATCTACACGACTACCGACTGGTGGAATAGGTGCACAGGTAAGGCCAACGGTTTCGGGAACCATCCGCTCCACATCGCGAGCTGGGCGTCGATGCCCGGTGCTCTGCCGGCCGGTTGGAAAAACTACACCCTGTGGCAGCACGCCGAGTCCGGCGAGTTCCCGGGGGACCAGAACGTCTTCAGGGGCTCGCTCACTGAGTTGACCGCGTTCGCCAAGAATCCGGGTCCCATCTTCTCTGATATCTCCGGCGGCCAATTCACTGCCGAAGTTAACTGGCTCGGGTCACGCGGCATTTCAACAGGGTGGACCGAGGCCAACGGTGCCAGGACATATCGACCCCTGGCCCCGGTAGCCCGTGATGCGATGGCCGCGTTCATGTACCGTTTGGCCGGTTCACCCGCCTTCACCGCTCCCGCGAAGTCGCCTTTTGCGGATGTTGCCACGGATAACCCGTTCTACAAACAGATCACCTGGCTTGCCAGTAAGGGCATCAGTACCGGTTGGGCCGAGGCTAACGGGACCAAGACGTACCGGCCTTTGGCCCCTGTTGCGCGTGATGCGATGGCCGCGTTCATGTACCGGCTGGCTGGCTCGCCCGCTTTCACCGCTCCCGCCAAGTCGCCGTTTGCCGATGTTGCCACGAACAACCCGTTCTACAAGCAGATCACCTGGCTGGCGAGCAGCGGCATCAGTACCGGGTGGGCCGAGGCTAACGGGACTAAGACGTATCGGCCGCTTGAGCCGGTTGCCCGTGATGCCATGGCCGCGTTTATGAGCCGTTTCGACACCAAGTTCGGGAGCTAGTGGGGCCGCCGCTTCAGCACCAGCGCGGTGTTAGCGTTCGAGAGTGCATTCTGTTGAATTTGGGGCGGGGACCCCAGTCCTGGTCATCCACGGATTCTGCGTCGATCATCGACTCTTGCTTGGCCTCGACCCGGTGTTCGATGCTCACGGTCAATGGCGGCGGGTCTATGTCGACTTGCCAGGTATGGGCCAAACCGCGGCGGGGCCTGAGATCGACAGCACAGATGCTGTCGCAAACGCCGTTGTCTCGTTCACGCGGGAGACTTTCGGCGATGCGGAGTTTGCCATCCTCGGAAACTCCTTCGGTGGCATGATCGCCCGTCACTTGGTAGCAGAATTCGGGGATCAAGTGCTGGGCGTTGCACTCCTCTGCCCGGTGGTCCTTGCGGATCACGGGTCACGAGCGGTGCCTCAGCGAACGGTGATCCGAACAAACCCTGCGCTGATGGCAACCTTGGATCCCTTGGATGCTGCGGACTACGAAGCAATGTCCGTGGTCCAATCTCCCGGGAACTGGTCCCGCTTCCGGGATGCGGCGCTGCCAGGGTTGCGGATCTTCGACCCGGCCGCCATTGAGCGAATATCGAAGAACTATGCGCTCCGCGAAGAGCCGGAGGGCCGGTTCGCCGCCTTCCAAGGACCCACTCTGATCCTGGCCGGGCGCCAAGACCATGTGGTCGGGTTTCAGGATCAGATTGCTCTGGCCAATAGTTACCCGCAGTCCACGATCGTGGTCCTCGATCAAGCTGGCCATAACGCACATTTGGACCAGCCTGTGCTGACAGCGGCCCTCGTCAAAGATTGGCTAACCCGCGTCAAAGCCTGGAAGAAGTCCTCGAACGTCAGTAAGACTTGAAATCCATCAGGAGATCACCGTTGGAACTGCACGACACGCCCAGGGTGACACTAACGTTCGCATCCCTCGGTCCGCGACCCAACCATAGAGACATAGAGCATTTCCTCCGTGAAAATGGCTGGGCGTCTTGCGTCGCTGGAGACTGGGCGATTGCGCTCCGCTCGCCGAATGGCGCCGTTGTAGCGCGAATCAGCCCATTCGATCCAGTGGGTCCCTTCACAGCAGAGTTCTACCGTGAAGCAGCCGGCACTCGTCAGGTCCCGGAACTCCATGATCATCGCCGTTTGGACGGGGGAGGTGACCTGCAGATCATGGAATGGCTTCTCCCGGTATCAGAGGAGGAGGCAAAGGGGTTCTTGCTGAAAATAGCGAAGGGGAGCCCTGAAATGGAGGTCCTTGCCGGCATATTGCGAGGCGTCCACGAGCAGGCCAGAAACAGCTTGCCTTGGTGCGGGCCTCTGGACGAAAATCCACACAACGTCATGCGCACCCGCGACGGACGCCTGGTCCTCACCGATCCCTTTTACGCCGACGGACCCAACCTGTACGCCGCTGCTGCGTCCACGCCCGATCTCGTTGCTGCCCGGATTCCGAAGGAACAGAGAAAGTACATCACCGAAATCCCCCTCGCCGGTTCAGGCGGCTGGGACGAGGGGGGTCAGGAAAAGATCCGGCAAGGTCTTAGGGCGGCCGACGCAGAGGTACGTCGCTGAGCCAAGCCCGACGGCGGTCCTCGCCTTAGGCCGAGGTGAGGACCGCCGTCGTGGTTCAGCTAGCCACGGGCATCCCGCGTGCTGAACTTGAATCCTGCAAAGGCCACGAGACCGGCTGTCCAGGTAAAAGTTACTATCGCAGCGGTGAGGGCACCCAGGTCCGAGTCCGGGTAGGACCCTGTAACCAAGCATTGATGGGACGCATGATTCAGCATCAACCGAAGTTCTCCAGGTGACTAGTTCAAAGGAGTGGATTCCTCATCCGGAGATCACTCCCACCCCTACTTCCCCTTCTTCCCGCCCCGCTTGGCCGCCGCATTCATCGCCGACTTCACCGCAGGTGGCAGCCCCGCCGTCTCGGTCTCCGGCTCGGCCACGGTCCCGCGCCAGCGAGCCAGACCCTTCATGCCGTGGTAGATCACCAGGGCAGCAGCGGAACCAAGAGCAATGCCGGTGAACTTCAGCTCGCCAATGGTCCAGGTGTAGTCAGCAATGCCGATAATCAACGCCACGGCGGCCGTCGTCAGGTTGATCGGGTTGGAGAAGTTGACCTTGTTCTGCACCCAGATCTTCACGCCGAGCACGCCGATCATGCCGTAGAGCATCGTCGCGGCACCGCCCAGCACACCAGCCGGCACGGTCGCGATCAGTTCGCCGAATTTCGGGGAGAAGCTCAGCAGGATGGCGAAAATACCGGCCACCCAGTAGGCCGCCGTCGAGTAGACCTTGGTGGCGGCCATGACGCCGATGTTCTCCGCGTACGTCGTGGTACCGGAGCCGCCGCCGAACCCGGCAAGTACCGTCGCGGCGCCGTCGGCCATCAGCGCGCGGCCGGAGACGCCGTCGAGGTTCTGCCCTGTCATCGCGGCCACGGACTTCACGTGCCCCACGTTCTCAGCCACCAGCACCAGTACCACCGGAACAAACAACCCCACCACGCCGATGTGGAACTCGGGCGTCTGGAAGAAAGGCAGGCCAACCCACGCAGCGGCGTCCATCTTTTCGTAAGAAACCTCGCCGCGCATCATCGCCACGAGGTAGCCCACAACCACGCCCACCAGGATGCTCAAGCGGCCCAGGATTCCACGGAAAAGAACAGAAACCAGGATGATCGTGACCAACGTGATCAGTGCGGTAACCGGTGCGAGGTCGAAATTCGCCTTGGCCGCCGGTGCGAGGTTCAAGCCGATCAGAGCCACGATGGCGCCGGTGACGATCGGCGGCATGAGGCGGTTGATCCACTCGGCGCCGAACTTCTGGACCACCGCACCAATAAGCGCCAGTACGACGCCGGCAAGCACCACGCCGCCCAAAGCGCCACCGACGCCATACTGCTGCTGGGACGCCATGATCGGGGCGATGAACGCGAAGCTTGAACCCAGGTAGCTGGGCACGCGGCCCTTGGTGATCACCAGGAACAGCAGGGTGCCGATGCCGGAGAAGAAGAGGGTGGTGGCCGGCGGCATGCCCGTGATGATGGGGACCAGGAAGGTCGCGCCGAACATGGCCACCACGTGCTGCATGCCGATGCCGATGGTCAAAGGCCAGGCGAGCCGCTCGTCGGGTGCCACCACGTGGCCGGGGCGAATGGACTTGCCGTTGCCGTGGAGCTTCCATTTCATGCTGAGCATGCTCATGGCGGGCCTTCCTCAGAAAAGTGTTGGGATTCGGTGCAACATTACCGCCATTGCGGGGCCTGCTCTACGCGCCTCGCGCGCTCGGGAGCGCGCTCAACAGGCCTCACAACTCAAAGAAGCGACACGCGAAGTCACGCTGTGTGCCCAACGTCACGGGCCGTCACGGGAAGAGGACAACGGAAGTTGAAGTTGCAACCATGGAAAGCAGAAGTGCCCGGCCGCCTGTAAGGCCAGGGCCCAGCGAAAGGTTTACGAATGACGATCGCCCACGAAGAAGCAGTCATTGACGCCGCAGCAGTCGACGCCATTTTTGCCGAAGCCCGCACCGCCAACAGCTTCGCCGGTGAGGTCACCGACGAACAGGCCCGCGCCATCTACGAGCTCACCAAGTTCGGCCCCACCGCCTTCAACTCCCAGCCGCTCCGCGTGACCTATGTCCGCTCGGACGAAGCCCGCGCCAAGCTGGTGGACACCCTTTCCAACGGCAACAAGGCCAAGACCGCCTCCGCGCCGCTGGTCGCCGTCCTCTCCTACGACACTGACTGGCAGGGTCAGTGGGACAAGTTCCTGCCCGCCTACGGCGCGCCGAAGGCAATGTACGACGCCGATCCCGCTTTCGCCGCTGCTACTGGAAACAACAACGCTCATTTGCAGGCCGGCTACTTCATCCTGGCCGTGCGCTCCCTCGGTTTCGCAGCCGGCCCGATGACCGGCGCTGACTTCTCCGCCATCGACGCCGAGTTCTTCCCGGCCGGTGACCAGAAGAGCTTCCTGGTGGTCAACATCGGCCAGCCCGGTCCGGACGCCTGGGGCGAAGCAAAGCCGAAGTTCGCTTACGACGACGTTGTTCGCACCGTCTAAGACTCCACAAAAAACGCCCCCGCACCCAAAGTGGGCGGGGGGGTTTGGGTGGGGGGGGGGGGGGCGCGTGGGGGGAGGGGGGGCGCACCCCCCGGGGCGCCGATGGGCGGCCGGGGGCCCCGTCGGGGGCCACCCGCCCCGCGCG
>NZ_JAJOHP010000122.1:0-7519 GCF_021109375.1 Arthrobacter sp. AK01 | reverse complement strand
CCCGCCGCGTTTTGTGGGGGCGGCGGGCGGGGGTCACCCCAACTCCGCGGGGCGGCGCCCCGCGCGGGGGGTGGCCGGCGGGGGGGCTCTTGTTGCGGCGCCCCCCCCCGTCCGTTCGTTAACAGCGCGGAACCCTTGCCCAGTCATCAAGGCAAGGACGGAGCGGGCCCCCGTCAGCGGTCACCCAGAAACGCTTCAATATCGTGTCCGCCGTTGAGTATCTCAGCGGTCCCATGGTCAGACGTTTGATGATCGATGAGCGCCGAATGCGCCAGCCGGGCCATTTCCTTGGTCGCAGGGGACAGCAGCTGTCCGTGCCTCTTGATCAGCGCCAGTGTGTCGTACATAGGCTCGGCCATGGATACAGCTTGCAATCCCCTCGGGTAAACCTCGGACTCCAGTGCCGCTCTGCAGGCAATTGTGTCGCCGAATCCGTCGGCGGCCAGGGAAAGCGCTGCCGAGAGGTACTCAACTTCAATACCGGCGTTCAGCGACAACCCCCGCAGGCGTGCCCTGGCGGACAGCTGCTTGCGGGCAGGGTCGGTTTGCGCGTAGTGGGCGTCGTAAAGGACCAGAGGAGCTGCGCATATCGCAGCGATGTCCGGTGGCGTTTGAACCCGCTCGGGAACTGCACTGACGTAGACCACTTCGTCACGTGCCAGCGGGAGTACATCGAGGCGGTCATCGTCGATCGGCAGGGTGACAAGACCCGCTTCCAGATGCCCGGCGACCACATCGCTTACGGTCTCTGCGCTGTTCTGGCCCACCAACCGAATCCGCACATTCGGGTGTTTTTGACGGAACCGCTTCGCCAGGTCCTGCCTGATGTAGTACTCCGCATTTCGTAGAAGGCCAAAGGTCGCCGTTCCTCCGCCTAAGGAGAGTAAGGCACTCACGGCTTCAGTGCCCTGTTTGGCGGCAAAAACGGTTTGCTCTGCATATGGCAGCAATTCTTCCCCCGCCGCCGACAACACAAGCGTTCGGCCACTGCGACTGAACAGAGAGGCTCCGAGTTCGGTTTCCAACCGACGAATAAGGTCGGATACTGCAGGTTGACTCATGCCCAGCGCCGCAGCCGCAGCCGTGAAAGTCTGTCCGCTGGCTGCTGCCACAAATGCTTCAAGTTGGGCCAAAGTCATAAGGCAATCCTATAGGTCGGTGGGGGATAGGACGGAGGCGGACTCGCCCTCCGGGAAGACGTGTCCACCCGCAGCTATGACCTGCGGCTGAAGCAAGCGGGCCAAAAGCCCGGGATCAAGGAGCCCCCGGGCCACGACAAGGTCCACGACCGTTCTTCCGGTTCTCAATGACTCCGCGGCTATCTCACCGGACGTCTGGTAGCCGAGGTAGGGGCTCAGTGCGGTGATGACTCCGATGCTGCGGGCAAGGTGTTTTTCGAGCGTGTGCTCGTTCGCAGAGATTCCGTCAACACATAAGTCGGCCAATGACTCGGCGGCGCCGCGCAAATGGTCGATACTTCTGAACAGACTCGCGGCGATGATCGGTTCGAAGGCGTTGAGCTGAAGTTGTCCTGCCTCGGCGGCCATGGAGATCGTCACGTCGGCACCGATGATTTCGAAAGCAACTTGATTGACGAGCTCGGGAATGACGGGATTCACTTTGCCTGGCATGATGCTCGAACCAGCCTGGCGCGGAGGAAGGTTGATTTCTCCCAGCCCAGCCCGAGGCCCGGACGAGAGCAGACGCAAGTCGCTGCTGATCTTGGATAGTTTCACAGCTGCCCGCTTGACCGTGGCGGAAATGAGCACAAAAACACCACAGTCCTGAGTCGCTTCCACGAGATCAGGGCTGGTGGTCAATGGCAGGCCCGTGAGTGACGCCAGCTTGTCCCGAACCAGGGCGGCGTATCGAGGGTGGGCATTAAGCCCCGTACCAATGGCAGTCGCGCCCATGTTGATCTCGTGGAGATTCGCCACCGCCTCACCCAACCGGGCCACATCTTCACGGATGGTCACTGCGTAGCTACGGAACTCCTGCCCCAATGTCATCGGCACTGCATCTTGAAGCTGGGTCCTGCCCATCTTCACAATATGGTCAAACTCCCGTGCCTTCCGCTCACAGGACCGCTCGAACTTGCCAAGGGCCTCCGCCAGGGCCCGGCAGCCCCAGATCGTGGCAATCTTTAAGGCTGTCGGATAGACGTCGTTTGTGGACTGACCCATGTTCACATGCTCATTGGGACCAACTAAGGCATAGGAGCCCTTCGCCTCCTTCATATACTCCAAAGCCCGGTTGGCTATCACCTCATTGGAGTTCATGTTTGTCGACGTCCCTGCGCCACCCTGAATCAGGGGTACAGGGAACTGTTCATGCAGTTGACCCGCCCTGAGGTCCCGGCAGGCCGAAACGATGGCATGCCCTACGCGCGGCGCAAGCAAACCCAGCTCCATGTTGGCCTGGGCCGCTGCTTCCTTGACCGATGCGATGGCCCTGACGAGTTGCGGCGTGGAGCCAACAGTCTCTCCGTTCAGCCGGAAGTTTTCCACCGCCCTCAGCGTGTGGATGCCCCAGTAGGCATCCCCGGGAATCTCCCTGGTTCCCAGAAGATCTGTTTCCACCCGGGTGTCACGCTCTTGGGTCATTCTCGTCCCCTAACTCTCTGGTGGGGTCCGAGATGTGGGCCCCACCCAGTTATAAGTTGATATGCATAGAAATCAGAAAAAGCATAGCTTTAACGTGCCTCAATGGGTGCCGTTGCTCGTCTTTGATAAGTAAAAGCTTTCGACTCTGTTACTTTCCCATAGGTAATGCTATGGTTGAAGGGTTTTCAAGTAACGTGGAGCACACGCACTACCTGCGCTCTGGCTCCAGCAACGAAAGAGAAATCCATTGCGCACCTCCCTTAAGAACGCTGAATTCACCATCTCGGACCCATCGTCGCCAGTCGGCGTGAGGCAAACAGTCGAAACAGTCATCGCGGACGTTCGTGACCGCGGCGACGCCGCGGTCCGCTCCTACTCCGAAAAGTTCGACAAGTGGTCGCCCTCGTCCTTCCTTCTTTCGCAGGACGAGATCGACGCGGCCATTGCCCGGCTCCCCGAACAAACCGTGGAAGACATCAAGACTGTTCAGCGGAACGTGGAGCGCTTCGCCCGTCTGCAATTGGACTCGCTCACTGAATTCGAAGCAGAAGTTGAGCCTGGAGTCATCCTCGGCCAGAAGAACATTCCAATTGACGCAGTTGGCGCCTACGTGCCCGGTGGCCGGTATCCTCTCTTGGCCTCTGCGCACATGACCATCGTCACTGCCAAGGTCGCCGGGGTTCGCAGGGTGGCTGCCGCCACGCCGGCTGCCGGGGGAGTGGTCCCTGACGCTTCTATCGCCGCCATGCACTTCGCCGGAGCGGACGAGATCTATCTCCTCGGGGGCGTTCAGGCCGTGGCCGCTCTTGCCGTCGGCACCGAGTCCATCGCCCCGGTCGATTTCCTGGCCGGCCCAGGAAATGCGTACGTTGCCGAGGCGAAACGGCAGCTGTTCGGTGAAGTGGGAATTGATCTCTTCGCCGGCCCCACAGAGGTTTTGATCGTCGCTGACGAGACGGCCGATCCGTTCCTTATCGCCGTCGATCTGCTCAGCCAGGCAGAACACGGCCCCGACTCGCCTGCCATTCTCGTCACCACGTCGCGCGTGGTTGGTGAGCAGGTTATTGAAGAGATCGACCGTCAACTGCTCGGCCTATCAACCCGTGCAGTCGCCGAAGTCGCTTGGCGCGACCATGGCCAAGTAATTCTGGTCGACGATCTGAAAGAGGCCTATGCCGTCGCCGACGAGTTCGCAAGCGAGCACGTGCAGATCCTGACTGCCAATCCCCGCGAGGCACTCGACAGCATGACCAACTACGGTGCACTATTCCTGGGCGAGAACACGTGTGTTTCCTTTGGCGACAAAGTCATCGGCACCAACCATGTGCTGCCCACACGTCAGGCCGCCCGCTACACCGGCGGCCTGTGGGTCGGGAAGTACATTAAGACCGTCACCTACCAGGAAGTCACTTCCGTTGCTGCCAGCGCTGAGCTGGGGGAGCTGCTTGGCAGGGCAGCTCGCGCGGAAAACTTCGAAGGCCACGCACGATCCGGTGACATCAGGGCTGCCAGACTCGCCGGTGAACGCCCAGCCTGGGCTTCGTAGGTTCCTTGAGGTGGGGTGCCTGTTCTCTCAGTTCGCCCCACCGTTTACCTGCGGGGCTGCCACGGCGCCAATCCGATCGCCAAAGCAAGGAAAGGAGCTTCCCTATGGAAAAGAACGCCCGGCGGCGAGGTCGCGGTGACGTTTCTCCACTGCCCCGTTGGATCGAAACTGCCCTGGCCTGGCTCGATCCCAACAACGTTGTGAACCCAAAAAGACTGGCCGGTCCGAACAGTACTTCGTCAACTGTTGTGCCTTCTGGAAGCTTGTTCAGCACAATCTACGCCGGAAGCCATCGCCGCTACTCCAGGCACGAATCCGACTGACAAGGTCTGTTCGGCCGGAGCGCCCGGTGCTCCCATGCGCATTCAACCTATGGAAGAAGATGAACAATTTTACTGCCGCTCACGGATCTCCAGCTGTCTCCCTCTCTGGCAAGCCTATGCCGCAGGACGACTGGTGTCTCACGAGAGGTCGCCATATCGAAGTACGTCACCGTCTGAACGCTACCCGTATGGGTCTCGTGGAGGACGTCACCTCGGACGGGTCCATACTCTGGCTCGCGGCGGACGGACCGGTAACCAGGACGATGGTGGAGAAGTCCGAGGGCTACGAAGTATGGGCAAGCGAGGAACAGTTTCCGACATGGAACGCGATGCCCACTCTGTAGTCGGAGCCTTGCCATCCCCGACGGCAACTGGCCCTCATGCCGCTTCCAAGTAGGGATGAGCAACTGCCAGTTCAATCAGGGCATTTTGGACTGCCCGCGTACGCGCCAAGCGCTGAAGTTCCCGCGGTACCGCCAACCAATACATTCTGCGGATACTCACCGAGTCTGCCAGGATCCGGACGAGACGTCCGTCGGGTTCGCCCACAAACAAAGGCAAAACGGCAACCCCAAGGCCGGCGACCGCAGACATCCACTGTCCCGTGAGGTTGTTGGTCTGAATGGCGGGGCGGACCCCTGGCAATGCTGCGTCCAGGAATCGCAAGTCGGGGATATCCAGGAGGGAGTCCACGTATCCAATAACAGCGTGTTCCTTCAGGTCCTCGACTGCGGATATGACGGGATTCGCTTCCAAATACGCCGGGGCAGCATAGAAACCCAGGGGATACGCGGCCAGTTCGGTGGCGTCCACGCCCCGGATGGTGGGCTTGGCCAGCGAAATGCCCACATCAAACTCTTTCGTTGCCAAGAGGTTCAAGCGGGTAGCTGTAACGATCTCAACCGCCAAGTCCGGGTGCCTGCTTCTCAGGGCTCCGAGCCCGGGACTGAGGACAAATGCCCCGAATCCATCCGGGGCTGCTATGCGGATGGTTCCCGATATGCGTCCGGGTCCCGACCCGAGTTCTTCGGCGGCGGCTAACAACGAGGACTCAACGGCTTCCGCGTGGACCGCCAGGCGTTCACCGGCATCGGTGAGCTTCCATCCGCCTGCGGAACGAACGAACAATCTGGAACCGGCACTGCGCTCCAAGTGCGATATCCGTCGTCCCACGGTCGTGTGGTCCACTCCGAGGCCGCGTGCAGCAGCAACGAGCTTGCCGGTTCGGGCTGTTTCGAGGAAGAAGCGGAGGTCGTCTGCCGAAATCATGCCCCCATCTTACGTGCATATTTGCACAGCAGCGGGCACTTTTGGTCATTGTTTCGGGCGAAAAACCTATGGAGACTCGAAAGAGAATATCAATGACAATCGCCGGGACGGAGTCCGTCCCCTAGGAAAGAACAGAGGAAGATATGGTCGCAAATATCGCGTTGCCCAGGATCATGAAAGTTGGCGGAGGTGCCATCGAACACGTTGGTGCCCTGCTGGAGGAACTTGGAGCAGCCAGGCCTCTGGTTGTCACTGACGCATTCATGCTGACGACTGGCAGCGTAAACGCGCTCCTGCATTCCATCGAGAGCAGCGGGCTGGAGGCTGCTGTCTTTTCAGGCGTGGTGCCGGACCCCACCACGGACTCCCTCCACGAAGGTGTAACTGCCGCGCACAACCACGAGGCGGACATCATCATCGGTCTGGGAGGTGGGAGCGCCATCGACACAGCCAAAGCTCTCGGTTTGCTGAGCCGCCAAGGCGGTCAGATGCGTCACTATAAGGCTCCACGCAACAACAACGGGCCAGCCATTCCCGTCGTCGCCATCCCCACGACGGCAGGCAGCGGATCGGAAGCAACGCAATTCACGATCATCAGCGACTCGGAAACGCATGAAAAGATGCTTTGTGCTGGGATCTCGTTCCTGCCAGTGGCCGCAGTCATTGACTACGAGCTAACAGTCTCCATGCCGCCGCGGCTGACGGCCGATACTGGAATCGATGCGCTCACACACGCCATCGAAGCCTACGTAAGCCGTAAATCGAACCACTTTTCTGATGCGTTCGCGCTCTCGGCAATACGGGCCATCGGCTCGAATCTCAGGCCCGTGTATGCCGACGGGGCGAACACCAAGGCGCGAGAAGCGATGATGCTTGCCTCAACCCAGGCAGGTATTGCCTTCTCGAACTCCAGCGTGGCACTGGTCCATGGCATGAGCCGCCCCATCGGAGCCCACTTCAACGTCGCACACGGACTTGCTAATGCGATGCTGTTTCCGGCCGTTACAAAATTCTCGATCTGTGCCGCCGAGTCGAAGTACGCGGACTGCGCACGGGCATTGGGCGTCACCTCTTCGAGCAGTTCGGACCATGAAGCAGCAAACGCCTTGGTCGCGGAACTGGACACGTTGAACCGGGACCTTGCCGTACCGACACCTGAGGCCTTTGGAATCGATCGCTCCGAGTGGGAAGCCAAAATCGCGCTCATGGCCGATCAGGCGCTTGCCTCCGGCTCGCCGGGTAACAACCCGCTCATTCCTGATGCCGGGCAGATCCGGGCCATCTACGAGGAAATTTACGCCTAACTATCCTCAGCGGGACCGAAGCCAGGTCTCGCCGATCACGAACCGTGCCGATGCATTAAGACACAAAGGAACAAAATGACCACCATTCACCATTTCATTAACGGCACTGAAACCACGGGCGAAGGGGACCGTACGCAACCGGTGTACAACCCGGCGACGGGGCGGGTTTCGGCAGAGCTGCGCCTGGCCAACGAGGCAGACCTGAACGCAACCGTCGCGGCGGCCCGCGCAGCAGCTGATTCCTGGGGCGATATTTCCCTGGCCAAGCGCACCGCGGTGTTGTTCAAGTTCCGTGAACTCGTCGCAGCGCACGTGGACGAACTGGCCGAGCTGATCACCGCCGAGCACGGCAAGGTCCTTTCCGACGCGAAGGGTGAGATCGGCCGTGGCCTGGAGGTCATCGAGTTCGCCTGTGGCATCCCGCAGCTGCTCAAGGGCGACTACTCCGACCAGGTCTCCACCGGCATTGACGTC
>NZ_JAJOHP010000121.1:0-7710 GCF_021109375.1 Arthrobacter sp. AK01 | reverse complement strand
ATCTACGGCCCCGAAGGCGTCTCCTTCTACACCCGCGGCAAAGTCATCACCTCACGCTGGCCCGAACCCACCCACGCCTCCGGCGCCTCCTACAACTTCCCCTCCAACTAGCAGCCCCAGCAGAAAGACAACGCTGTCATGACTGATGTCGAGAACAAGCTGATCATCGGCACCGCCCCCGACTCCTGGGGCGTATGGTTTGCCGACGACCCGCAGCAGACACCGTGGGAACGGTTCCTGGACGAGGTTGCAGAGTCCGGCTACAAATGGATTGAACTGGGTCCGTACGGCTACCTGCCGAACGACCCCACCCGCCTGGCAGAAGAACTCAAGCAGCGTGACCTCCAGGTCACCGCAGGAACGGTCTTCACGGCCTTCCACCGCGGCGCCAAGCAGTATGACGAAGCGTGGGAACCGGCGCGCAAGGTAGCCGAACTGACAGCAGCCATGGGCGGCGAACACATCGTCGTGATCCCCGCGATGTGGCGTGACGATGTCACGGGCGAAGCCGTGGAAAACGGTGAACTCACGGGCGGGCAGTGGGCCGACCTCTTCGCCGGCCACAATCGCATGGGCAGAGTCCTGCTGGAGGACTTCGGCCTGCACCAGCAGTTCCACTCCCACGCCGACTCGCACGTCGGTGCGCAGAAGGACATCGAGACCCTGCTGGCGGCGACCGATCCGCAGTACCTGAACCTCTGCCTGGACACGGGACATGCTGAATACTGCGGAGCTTCCAGCCTGGAACTCATCAAGAACTACCCGGACCGCATCGGCTACCTGCACCTCAAGCAGATTAACCCTGGGATCCTGGCCGAGGTCAATGAGAAGAACATGACCTGGGCAGCTGCCAACCTGGCCGGCGTCATGACTGAGCCGCCGAACGGCCTCCCGGACCTGCGTGCCGTCATTGAAGCTGTGGAAGCGCTCAACCGGCCGATCTTCGGCATCGTGGAGCAGGACATGTACCCGGTAGCGTTCGATGTGCCGATGCCCATCGCCAAGCGCACCCGCAATTACCTGCTTTCCTGCGGATCCCGCACCCGCGTCCAGTAATACGGCCAGTAACGCCGTTCCAGCCAAGAACCCCACGAAGGACAGATACAGTGACAAAGACTCTCCGCGTTGCCGTTATCGGCGCAGGCCGCATGGGTGCGGATCACATCAAGCGCCTCAGTACCCGCATCCACGGCGCTGAAGTGGCCGCCGTCGTCGACGTCGACCTTGCACGCGCACAGGTTGCCATCGAAGGCATTGATGGCGCCGTGGCGCTGGCCAGTGCCGACGAGGCACTCAACAACGGCGACGTCAACGCCGTGCTGATTGCTACCCCGGGATTTCTCCACGAGGAGATTCTTTACAAGGCCTTGGAGAAGGACTTCCCGATCCTGTGCGAGAAGCCGCTGACGCCGGATGCCCACAGCGCATGGAAGGTGGTCCAGGCTGAGCAGGCGCTCGGGCACAAGCGCATTCAGGTGGGCTTCATGCGCCGCTTCGATGCCGAGTACTCGGCGTTGGGTGCGATCATCCGCAACAGCGATTTGGGGGAGCTGTTGATGTTGCACCACCAGCACCGCAATCCGACCACCCCTGAGGGCTTCACCAACGAGATGCTGATCAATGACTCCGTGGTTCACGAGTTCGACGCGATCCGCTACTTCACCGGTGAGGAAATCACCTCCGTGCAGGTCCGTCTGGGCAAGGCAACGCGCAACGCGCCGAACGGCCAGCACGACCCCCAGCACGTGCTGCTGGAAACCGAGTCCGGTGTCCTGGCCGACGTCGAAATTTACGTGAATGCCAAGTTCGGCTACCAGGTTGCCACGCAGGCGTCCTTTGAGGACGGCATTGTGAGCATCGGCGGCGACAGTGGCCCGTACGTCCAGTCCTCCGGTAAGTGGGGCGGCAACGTCACCCCCGGCTTTGAGGAGCGTTTTGGAGCGGCGTACGACGTCGAGGTGCAGGCTTGGGTGGACGCCGCCCTCCGCGGTGACATCGGCGGTCCCACCGCCTGGGACGGTTATGCAACCGCCGCGTGCTGCGAGGCCGGCATCGAGGCCCAGAAGTCCGGCGAGAAAGTCAAGGTTCAGCTGAACACCAAGCCGGATCTCTACAAGTAGGGGATTGACCATGAAAATCGCACTGGACCCCACTCCGTTCCACCACAGCCACAGCCTGTTGGAATTCCCACGCGTTGCGGCCGACCTCGGCTACAAGTACCTCCAGATGACTCCGCACGCGGACCTCATCCCGTTCTACAACCACCCCAAGGCCGATGACGATCTGGTGGGGAAGCTGAAGGCAGCGTGTAAGGACGCCGGCGTCGACATCGCTTCCGTCTTGCCTGTGCTGCGCTGGTCCGGTCCGGACGAGGACGCCCGCGAAGCTGCCGTCCGCTATTGGAAGCGTGCCATCCAGATCGCCGTGGACTTGGGCGTCCAAACCATGAACACGGAGTTCAGCGGCCGCCCGGAGAAAGCAGAGGAGTCCGAGCGCGCATTTTACCGCTCCATGGAAGAACTGCTGCCAATCATCGAACGGGAAGGTATGGACGTCCTGATCGATCCGCACCCGGACGATTTTGTGGAGGACGGCTTGGCCGCCCTGCGCGTCATTCGCGGCATCAACTCGCCGAACATCGGCCTGGTCTACGTTGCCTCGCACACGTTCCACATGGGCAACAAGCCGCTGGAGATCATGCGCGCCGCTGGAGACAAGCTGCGCTTGGTCCACGTCTCGGACACCATGAACCATCACGCTTCCCACGGCCTGAGGTACATCACCAACCCGCCCGGCAATGCTGTCCGCGTCCACCAGCACCTGAAGATCGGTGACGGCGACGTGAACTGGGACGAGTTCTTTGGTGGGCTCAAAGAGATCGGGTTCCTGGATAAAGAGAACACCGTGATGGTGTCCTCAGTGTTCGCCGAAGATGACAATGCGGAAGACGTGTCCCGCTACCAACTCAAAACGATGGTGGACCACGTTGCCCGGGCCCGCTAAGGACCGGTGACGAGCTAAGGAACCCATGACCAATTCATCCTCACTGGAAACCCAAACCGACCAGACCGGCGTCCCCCGCACGAGCGGAGGGAAGGACGCCAAGCCGGCCAATCCCAAGAAGTTCCTCAGGAAGGTGGCGCTGTTCTCCACCTTCGGCGGGCTGCTGTTCGGCTACGACACCGGCGTCATCAATGGCGCCCTGCCGTTCATGCAAAAAGACCTTGGACTCACACCGCTGACCGAAGGCCTTGTGACGTCCACCCTGCTGTTTGGTGCCGCGTTCGGTGCAATCAGCGCAGGGCGGTTGTCGGACCGTTTCGGCCGGCGCAAAACCATCATGGGCCTGGCCCTGATCTTCGCCTTCGCCACTGTGGCGTGCTCTTTGGCTCCGACCACCGAGCTGCTGGTGCTTGCGCGCACTGTCCTGGGGCTGGCCGTTGGCGGTGCCTCCGTGATTGTTCCCGTCTACCTTGCGGAGATGTCGCCTGCCGCCCAGCGGGGCAGGATCGTCACGCAGAACGAGCTCATGATTGTGACGGGCCAGTTCCTGGCGTTCACCTTCAACGCGGTCCTGGGCAACCTGTTCCCGGACTCGATGCACGTGTGGCGCTGGATGCTGGTGATTGCCACCCTGCCGGCCGTTATTCTGTGGTTCGGCATGCTGGTACTGCCGGAGAGCCCGCGCTGGCTGGCGTCTTCCGGCCGTTTCGGCGAGGTGATGGACGTGCTCCGCCGGACGCGCGCTGCCGGCGAAGTCTCCAAGGAGTTCGACGACGTCCGCCGCGCCGCCCGCGAGGATTACCAGTCGAAGATGGGGACGTTCAAAGACCTCGCTGTTCCCTGGGTCCGCAGAATTTTTGTGGTGGGCCTGGGCATGGCCGTGATCAACCAGATCAGTGGCGTCAACGCCATCATGTACTACGGCACATCCATCCTGTCCTCGTCCGGCTTCGGCGATCAAGGCGCTCTGCTGGCCAACGTGGTCAACGGCGTGACGTCGGTGGTGGCCGTCATTGTGGGCATGTGGATGATGACGCGGCTGAACCGTAAATCAATGCTGATCTTCGGATTGTGCGGGACGGCGGCCTCGCTGACGGCTATCTCCATCACGTCCTTTGCAGTGCCCGAAGGCATGCTCCGTGGTTACTTGGTACTCCTGTTCATGGTGACGTTCCTGGCCTCCATGCAGTCCTGTATCGGCACTGTCACGTGGCTGACCCTGGCCGAGATCTTCCCGCTGCACGTCCGCGGCGTGGGAATGGGCATCTGCGTCTTCGTATTGTGGATCATCAACTTCATGGTGGGCTTCTTCTTCCCCCAGATGGTGGCCTGGATGGGCGTCTCAGCCACGTTCCTGGTGTTCGTTGCCCTGCAGTTGGTGGCGATCGTCTGGGTGAAGCGAACCGTGCCGGAAACCAGGGGTAAGAGCCTGGAAGAGCTGGAAGCGTTCTTCAAAGCACGCGCCTAACCGGGTTTGAACACAGCTAATGCCCCTAAGAAACGTTCTTAGGGGCATTTGCTGTGTTCAAACTACGGCGCTACGGGCCGAACGGGAGCCGGGAGTCGATGTCCTGGCCGTCCCAGGTCTGGCGAATCCAGCCGTGGTGCGGGTCGTCGCTGATGAGCCAGTCACGCACGCGGCCGGGGCCGGCCATGACGTTGAGGTAGTAGAGGTCGTAGCCGGGGGCAGCCATGGCCGGACCGTGCCAGCCATATGGCACCAGCACGACGTCGCCCGTGCGGACCTCCGCAGAGACGTCAATGGGCCGTTCGTCGGATGCGTACACGCGCGCGTAGCCGATGGCGTCGGAGTCTTCCGGTGCCGGGGATTCAGGCGCCACGCGGGTTTCGAAGTAGTAGATCTCTTCGAGGCTGGTTTCGCCCTCCTTCTCCTCATCGTGCTTATGGGGAGGGTAGGAGGACCAGTTGCCGGCTGGGGTGATGACCTCGCACACAATGAAGCGATCGGCTTCCAGCGCAGCGGGAGTGCCGAAGTTGTGGACCTGGCGTGAGCAATTACCGGCTCCGCGAAGTTCTACGGGTGTCTCGGCAGCAGTCACCAGGCGGGTGGGGTACCCGGCCTTGGCCGGTGCGGTCGCCACGGCAACACGGCCGCCGTCGTGCGAGCTGATGGTGAGGGCCTTGCCGATACCGGTGTAGAGGACGTCGCTGGGTCCGTGGAAAACGGACTGCCGGCCCGCGAGGCTGTACTCGCCGTCGTCGAGCGTTACCGTGAACGTTCCGCTCAACGGCACCACGATGCGCTCTTCCGCTGCGGCGGGAAGTTCGACGGCCGCACCTGCGGCGAGTGTCGCGACCTTCAGGCCAGTGTGGGCCCAGCCGTCAATGGCCAGGGTGGAATCGGAAGTCCCCAGCGAGATGTCCCATTTGCCGTCGTTGGCTGTTCCCAGCGGGTATACCCAGTTGGCCATAAGTAGTTGTCCTTGTGTTAGCGCTGTACGAGTGTCATTTCAAAGCTGTAGGAATCGGCGCGGTAGACGTGGTGGCCGGTTTCCACCATGCGTCCGGTGTCGTCCACCGCCGTGCGTTCCATGGTGACCAGTGCTGAGCCCGCCTCGGCTTCGAGGAGGGGAGCCTGGTAGTCATTGGCGATCATGGCGCCGATACGTTGGGAAGCCAGCCGGAAGTTCACGCCGCCACGCCGGAGAATGGCGTAGAGCCCTTCCTTGGCGAGCTGGGCTTCATCGATGCTGGTGATGTCGTCGCGGACCCAGTTCTCCATGAGCGCCAAGGGTTTGCCGCCCACTTTGCGCAGACGAGTGAAGTGGTAGACCTTGGACCCGGCAGGTAGTTGGAGAGCTGCGAGCGTGAGGGGGTCTGCCTCCACGTGGGAGAAGCTCAGGACCTCGGTGGTGGGCTTCTTGCCGTTGTTGCTGAGGTCGTCGTAGAGGCTGGAGAGTTCCAGCGGGCGACGCACCTGGCTGGAGACCACCTGCGTTCCCACACCGCGTTTGCGGACCAATAGTCCGGCGCGGACAAGCTCGTCCATGGCCTTGCGCATGGTGGGGCGGGACAGGTTGAGCTGGGCTGCGAGGTCGATCTCGTTGTCCAGGCGGCTGCCGGGTTCCAGGATGCCGCTGTGAATCGCGGCCTCGATGCCCTGGACCACCTGATGGTAGAGGGGCACGGGGGACGAACGATCGATGCTGAGACTGAGTTGGTTCGCCACTGGATTCTCCTAGACGCCTGCTGAAGGCCGGGCGGGAGCGGGGTTGCGGCTCCTGTGCCGGATGGATGCCTATGTCCGCTCATGTTCTCTTGATAGGACATATTGCCTTTTTCTGATAATAGCAGCCGGGGTGCGGCCGTCAAGGAAGTCGCCGCCGGGCGGGGCCGCGAGGCCTTCCACTCGAGAAGGTTACGTTAAAACATCCTAATGTCAGGACAAACTATTGACAAAGTGTGAGGCGAGTCACCATGATCTGAGTAGTAGGTCATCCGGATACGAGTCTCCGGAGGCCTGAACCTGACATCAAAGGAGATAACGGTGGCAAAATTCTCATGGCGAACAGCGGCAGTCGTCGCGGCAGTGGTTCCCCTCGTGGCACTGAGCGCCTGTTCCAGCCAGGGTGGCAAGCCGGCTGATACCGGCGGGGGTGGAGCGGCCGGCCAAGTCGCAAGCACCGAGCGCATCAAGATCGCCCTCATCACGCACGCTCCTCCCGGTGACACCTTCTGGGACACCGTTCGCAAGGGGGCGGAGGAAGCAGCAGCCAAGGACAACGTGGAACTGCTGTACACCAGCGACGCCGAAGCAGGACGCCAAGCGCAGTTGATCCAGCAGGCCGTGGACCAGAAAGTCGACGGCATCGCGGTCACGCTCGCCACCCCCGATGCGCTGAAGGATTCACTCAAGAAGGCAACCGAGGCCGGAATCCCGATTGTCAGCTTGAACGCGGGCGAGTCGGTCTCCAAGCAGCTCGGCGCGTTCACGCACTTCGGTTCCAATGAGAAGCTTGCCGGTGAAGCGGTGGGTGAGCGGCTGGCCGCAGAAAACTTCAAGCACCCCATCTGCGTCATCCAAGCGCAGGGGCACGTAGGCTTGGAAGCCCGTTGTGCCGGTGTTAAAGCGAAGGTTCCTGGCACGGAAATCCTCTACGTCAACGGCGCGGACATGACCTCCGTGGAATCCACGGCAACCGCCAAACTGCAGGCTTCCAAGGATGCAGACGTGATCATCGGCTTGGGTGCGCCGATCACCCTGACGCTCATCAAGTCCGTGTCCACGGCAGGAAGCTCCGCCAAGGTGGCCAGCTTCGACCTGAACAAGGAACTGGCACAAAAGATCGCGGACGGCGGAGTGCTGTTTACCGTGGACCAGCAGCCATGGTTGCAGGGCTACGGCGCCATCGACGCCATTTGGCAGAACAAGCGCGGTGGTTTCACTATCGGTGGCGGCCAGTCCGTCCTGACCGGGCCGGCCATCATCGACAAGGCCAACGCCACCGACGTCCTGAAGTTCGCTGAGCAGGGTATCCGCTAGCACTGACTCGCCGGGGGGGGGGGGGGGGCGCGGCCCCCCCCCGCCCCCCCGGTGGGTGAGAGGGGGGGCGCCCCCGCCCGCGCCGCGCGGGGGGGGGGGGGGCGCGGGGGGGGGGGCCGGGGGGCGCGCGGGCGGGGGGGGGGGGGCGCGGGCGGGGGCGGGGGGGGCGGGCGGGGGGGGGGCGGCGGGGGGGGGGGGGGGGG
>NZ_JAJOHP010000120.1:0-7732 GCF_021109375.1 Arthrobacter sp. AK01 | reverse complement strand
CCCCCAACAACACCCACCCCCAAACCACCAAAAAAAAAAAACCCCCCCAAACAACCCCAACAAACAACCACCCCCCCCCCCCCCCCCCACCCCCCCCGCCCCCCCCCTTCATTGGTTGTTTGGCGGTCTCCGCAAACAGGCTGCATAGGCGACGGCCCGCGCGGCCGCTGGCATCACGGGGATTGGGGCCGGCCGACCGTCGGGAGGATGGAACGGCCCGGATCCTTAGCGCTCAGGCTGCTCTTTTATGCGCCCCGATATGATCGCTGCTGCCTGCTTTACGGCCAGTACGGCATGCTCAACGTCAACGTCGCGCCGCTCCTTCTCGTGCCACGCAACGCCTACGCTACCGAGCGCTGTCTTCTGATCGGTCAGCACGGGCGCAGCCACGCTGAAGACGCCGGGATTGAACTCTCCCTTTGTTAGCGAAAATCCGTCCTTCTTTATCTCTCCCAGCGAGGCCCGGAACTCACTCCACGTACCGCCAAGGCCTGCCGCCTCGATCTCCTTGCGCTGCCGCGGGTAAACAGCTTTTAGCCGGTGATGAGGGAGGTAGGCCAGGATGACCTTCGACACGGCGCCCTGGAATAACGGGCGCCGCTGACCTCGGCTGAATCGGTTTTCAGGGCTCAGTGGAGCGCGGGCCTCGCCAACACACAGAACTGAGTCGTGATATGCGGTGCACAGGAGGGCGGAGTGTCCGATTTTCCCCACCAGGTCCTCCAGTACGCCGTGACTGGCCAGAAGCAGCGGGTCTGTCAAACGGATTTGGAGATCCATTTCGATGATCCCCGGCCCAAGTGAGTAATAGCCGTTACGGACGGAATTGAGCAGCCCCGCATCATGGAGTGTCTTGATGTAGCGGTATCCCGTAGACCTGGACGTTTCCAAAGTTTCGATGATGTCAGCCGTGGACCAGACAGGGGCCGACTCGCTGAAGAGCTGGAGGACGTGAAGCATCTTTGCCAGGCTGCTGGCACTGTCCGGGTTAGCTGGCACCTCACCGGCGACAGAAGGCGAAGGGGTTGCTCTCATGACTTAAGTCCACATCCTTCAGTTCGTAGCCCGGCTGACGGCCCAGCATTGGTAATTTCGTTGACAAAGTCTCATAATACAGGATATCCTCAAATCTCACTCCAGAAACTGTGACCGGCGGCACACGAGCTTACGAGTCAAGGCAGAGCCGGCAGTTTTATCTCAGCCGCATCGGACCACTCACCCGGTTGCGTCGAGAAGGAGCACTTCATAACTTACCGTCGTGTTCGCGCCGATGTAGACCGAACACTAATTCAAAGGTAGTAAGACGCATGACCGAACAACGTTGCTCGAACCCTCCCAGGACTCACACCGATAGCTCGGCGGAGCAAACACGTATGTTCTCCGTTCCAGCATTGCTCTTCCCCGGCTTCATTTCGGGCACCACACAACAAGGAGGCGTGGTCTGATGAAAACGCACGATCATTCCACAGCGGGCTCACCCAACGTACCGGCGCCCAGCGGCATTTCCCACGCAGATCCGAAGCAGGTCAAGCGTGCGGCCTTCGCGGGCGTGACGGGCACTTCGCTTGAGTACTACGAGTTCTACATTTACGGCTCAGCTGCAGCGCTGGTATTCCCGCAAGTATTCTTCCCGAGCTCTAACGTCTTCATCGCCACACTCCTCTCGCTCGCAAGCATTGCGGTGGTGTACGTCGTCCGCCCGATCGCGGCTGCGGTACTCGGCCACTTCGGCGACAGGGTGGGACGCAAGAAGCTCCTGCTGTTCACGCTTGTCCTGATGGGCTCATCGACGTTCTTGGTGGGCTGTCTGCCAAGCTACGACACGATCGGAGTCTGGGCTCCCATCCTTCTGGTGATGCTGCGTGTTCTCCAAGGGATTTCCGTAGCCGGCGAACAAGCCGGCTCGAGCACACTGACATTTGAGCATGCCCCGGAAGGGCGCCGCTCCTTCTACACCAGCTTCACGCCAATGGGTACTTCCGGTGGCTTCCTCCTGGCCACTGCTGCGTTTGCCGTCGTCGCCGGGCTTCCCAACGAGATCCTCTTCTCGTGGGGTTGGCGCATTCCCTTCTGGGCGAGTGTGATTCTCCTGATCGTGGCATTCATCGTCCGCCGCCGCATCATCGAGCCGGAAGTTTTCACCGAGGTCCGCGAAAACGCCGCCGAACAGACCAAACGAGAGCCGTCGCCCGTGCTCACGTTGTTCCGCACCCAGCCGAAAGCACTTGGACGCGTTGTACTTATGGCCTTCTTCTCCATCATCTTCGCTATCCCCCCGGTCTTCGGCCTGGCATTCGCCACCAGCCCAGCGGTCGGCGTTCCCAGGGATACGATGCTCTGGATCTCGGTGGCACAGTTTGCAGTAGCGCTCTGCTGCTACCAGTTGTTCGGCACCCTGGCAGACCGGTTTGGCCGGAAGCCTGTGTTCCTGACCGGCGTCATCGGCAGTGCAGTGCTTGTGTACCCGTTCTTCATGGCGATCATGTCCGGCGAGGTCCTCATGATCCTTCTGGCCTCGATCGCCCTGAATGGCATCTTTGCCATTGCTTGCAACGCGATCTTCCCCGCGATGTTCGCCGAACAGTTCAACATCAAGTGCCGTTTCACCGGCATTGCCATCGGCATGCAGGTAGGAACCGCCATCACGGGCTTCACGCCGACCATCGGATGGGCGCTCGTTGGCGACGGAGGCACTAACTGGGTGCCCGTAGCGGTCATTATGACGGTCTTCTGTGGCCTGTGTGCACTTGGGGCGCTTCTTTCCCCCGAGACCTACCGCACTCCGACGACCGAACTCGGCGTCACCACCGGCAAGCGCAATTCCGTTTCTAAGAAAACGGCTGTTTCTGCCTAGAAAATCGGGGTGGGTCCCACTGCGGCTGTCGGCCGCGGTGGGACCCACATCGTCGTTTCGACCGCTCCTGGAGAGCCGACTCAGATCGGCAGCCCAGCACCAGCCCTTACAGGGGGTAGGTTGGATCTTCTTCAGTCCGAGTCCGAGTCTTTGTTTGGCCCCTGCGAGGCGGTGGTCGTTGATTGTGAACGGGCATTGCCATGGAGACTCTCATATCCCGGACGTGGACACCGCACGAATGCACGAATGCCGAGAACAGCCACGACAGGGGTGGCATACGCAGCGTTGCCGCATCTGGCTTCGGGCTCGCAACAGCCGGGTTTCGCGGAACGTTGCCAAAGAACTGCCGTTACCAGCCACGGCCGACACCTTGTTCGCACCGAACGGGGCTTACCTTCAGGCACACCAGTCCGAAACTTCGCGGTACGGCTCCCCTACCAGCACGGTCCACATGCTTTGGGACGAGGAGCTTTCCCTGAGTGTTCCACAGCCCGTCAACAAGTAGTTCTAGGTGGCAGCGGGTTGTCCGGCCTGCACAGAACGCCTGTCTCCGGGCAGGCGCTGGTCAACGGCCAAATCGATGCCTGGCCGTGGATGGATTTCCAATGGGGCGGGTACACCGCGGTTGGGGAACTTAAGGCGAGCTTGCAACGACCAGGAGCCTGCCAGTCAAGGTCTCGCATTCGATCGCGCTCTTCCTGCCGGCGACTATCTGAAGTTGCCTGGAAGGCTGGATCAGAGGCTTTGGAAACTGCCGGCGCACCTTAGTCTAGGCAGTTTGTGACACTTGCCCATCCAACATTGCGCTAGCGATGATGCAAATTTCTTCCTCGGCGATCTGGCTTCACAAAATGTCGACCGCCCGCACCAGCAACCGAGGCCGGGTGCTCAGCGCCGGGATCGATCACCACAGGGCTCTGCATGTGGCGGGCGCATCCCGACACAAAGGGACAGCCTTTTGCCAGCCACGAGACCTATCAGCACTGTGCTTCTGCGCGGCATCACGGACGCCAGGGCAACTCAGATTCCCCGCCGTCGATGTTGAAGCAGATTTCAACAATTACATCGAAGTTATCCACCTTCCATGTACCCTGCCAATGAAAATTGGGACTGCTCATGCCACGAGCAGTCCCAACTAAGGCAACGAGTCCCCGAAAAACATCGGGCCGGATAAAGGCGACCCTTCGCCAGCAAGCAAACACGAGATTGAAGCAAGGGGGGAGAGGATTCGGTTCAGAACTCAGCCTGGTGTGTAAATGTTCCAGCACCTAGTCACGGGGCGCTGAAAAGCCTGATGACATGGCAAGTGTTCCACCATCTACGGGAAGAGCGATCCCGCTGATTTCACGCGAATGCTCGGAAGCCAGGAAAGCGATCGACTGGGCAATATCGTCCGGCTGCGCGCCGCCACCAAGCGGAATCCGCTCCACTCGCTGCCGCATAAGTTCCGGATTTGCTTCCGCAATGCTCTTGGAGAGTTCCGTCCACGTAAACCCGGGACAGACGCAGTTGACCCGGATGCCATATTGCGCCCAGTCCACAGCCAAGGCCTTAGTCAGTCCGATGACGCCGTGTTTGGCGGCGACGTACGATACCGAGTTTGGCATTGCGGCCAGAGCCGCTCCAGACCCGACATTGACGATCACTCCACTGCGGCGAGGAATCATCGACGCCACGCCAACGGCCTGGGACCAAAAAAACGAACCGGATAGAACGACATCGAGCTCGCGTCGCCAATGTTCCTCCGTGAGTTCCCGCGCTGGCACGGTCCTCTGCGTCGCGGCGTTGTTGATCAGGACGTCGATACGGCCAAACTCAGCCATGATTTGGTCGACGTTCTCGGAGACACTTTTACTTTGGCTGACATCCCCAACCACCGCATAGGCTCGTCCGCCCTCTCGCTGAACCGTCTCGACAGCGGCCGATACAGCTGTCCTGTCCAAGTCGCAGATCACCGTTTGGGCGCCCTCGCGCGCAAGAAGGCTTGCCGTAGCAAGACCTATGCCTCGCGCACCGCCGGTTATCACGACAACTTTGTCCGTGAATCTCATCGATCTCCTCCATCTAGAGTCACTATGAATCTAAGCACCACCCTCAGGTGTGATGCAGCAACGTCAGCTACCGCGCTGCCCGAATTCCTCCCGGGCCCACAGCAAAGCCTCCACGACCGGAACCAGACCCAAACTGGTGCCTAGCATGAGGAGGACAGCTTGCTCAACGTCGGCCTGGCCGGCCCCTGATTGCATAGCTCTTGTGCAATGCGAGCGGAAAGCGCTCTCGTTGCCCGTTACAGCAAACCCGACCAGAAGGCACAACTCACGTTGCTTGGGCTCCAAGGTGCCGTGAGCGTTGGCGGCATCCAGCAACGCCCGAAATGCCTCCGCTGACGGTGAGGAAACTTCCTGGAGCCGTCCTATGTTTGACACGACTCGTCCTCCTGTCGTTTGGCCCGCCGGCCGGGTCCCTGCCGTGGTCGACCCAGTCGAGGCCCGCAGAATGATGTCGTCACCCCAACAGGGGCTTGGGCGCCAGAGGTTGCTTACTCCAAAAATCAGGATCATGCCCCACAAAGACTAGGGACCCGCTCCGATGGAGGGCCCGGAGCGACTCGAGTGACCGTAGATACGATTCAGGATCTTCCGTTACGGAGATGTCAGGAAGCTTGTCATCCGCGGTGAGGGTATCAGCCATGTAGCAGGCATCCCCGGCGAGCACGGCGACTCCACCGGCATGACGGACGTGCAAGGACTGATGCCCAGGAGTGTGACCTATCGTGGGGGTGAGGACAACGGACCCGTCTCCAAAGACGTCGCGTTCGCCCTCGACCAGATCCATTGTCTGCCCTGTGTGGAAGTCGACCTTACGATAACCAGCCTTATCTGCTGGTGCGTTGCTGGCCGCTTCCCATTCGTCCCGCTGAACCATGACGGTGGCCTGCGGGAACAGCACATTCCCTCCACAATGGTCATAGTGCAAATGCGAATTCGCAACTAGCCGGACGCTGTCTGGGTCGAACCCCGCATTGCGCATTTGGGTAGGAAGTTCCTCTTCCGGCGAGAAGTGGAACTCGACTGGTTTAAGCGCTTCAGCGGGAAAATAAGAGGCAACATCCTCGTACACAAGGCGGTTGAAGCCGGTGTCGAAGACAAACAACCCCGTTGGATGTTCGATGACAAATGCTGGAATCGGGATGGTGATTAGCCCTGTTGTCCCGGCGATCATCCGCTCCTTGGGAATGGTGTGGTGACCGCAGATGAAAGCATAGACACGGGGATAAACGGGGGAGGTCATCGTGCACCGCCTTCGGGACGAAGGAGAGCGGCAAAAGTTGAGAGATCTTCGATGTGTTCAAGCCCCATTACGGCTTCGATGGCGGCCTCGGCCGCCTGGGGACTAAGGACTCCGTCGGCGTTATGCCGGAACTTCTCCAGAAGTTCCTCCGTCGTGGTGTACGTCGCAGGATCCGGTGAGGAGCTGCCCTTGGGGTAGGAGCGTTCGCCAACGAAGGTCTTACCCCGGGCCGAAAGTTCCACGCGGGCAGGTCGAGCCAGCGGATCCCCGTTGACGGCGCTTCCCCAATCTGGGTGCGCCCGCCACTCAACTCGGGACATCAGAGCGAGTACGGAAGGATCAAAGACAACGGCAGGATCCTGCCAGTCCTTGCCGGGCCGGATCCGGTGAGCAGCTACTGAGATCCCATGCGCAAAGCTGAACTGAGCGTCGTAGGGCTTATCGATCACCCGGTTCACGTAGACGGGCACTTCGGCGGACCAAGCTTCGCCGTAGGCGACGATCGAATCAATCTCCTCGACCTTGATGTCGTTTTCATGAATAACCTGAATGACCGTGTCAAGTGTCGCGTGGGAGGTTCGCGTCTGCGTGTAGGGCTTGAACGAGGTTGCCGCCGGGAAGCGCCATTCGGTGCCGAGCCGCTCCGAGAGACCGGACGGATCCCAGCGCTTGCTCCCGACAAGACCGGGATATCCGAATTCCTCATCGTCGAGCATCAGCGTGTTACCGCGATGGCCCAGCTCAGCCATGTACGCAGCTGTCAGCGCTGTCATTACGAGCCCTCCACCCAGACCGTATTTGACGGTGGTGATTGGAACGTGCATCTGCCAGGGGCGCAGGGAATTGACCGGTGACGTGCCCCCGGCAATTCCCAGGGCTTCCCTGGTTGCAGTCTCTGACATGTCCTTCATCATTGATGCTGCAGCCGTCAGCCCGAAGACCATGCTTGAGTAGCCGAACACCCGGGGCGTATTCGGGACACCATCCTTCGTTACATCTCGAAGGTCGTCCATGGACTTCGATAGGCGGAAGCTCATCTCCAAGCAGACCGCCACAGCCGACAGGAGACGCGCCCCTGAAAGGCGGCGGCTCTCACCCAGGGCGAGGGTGAGAGGGAGTGCATACGGGGCAACGTGGGCAGGGAGATTGATCGGCGCCAGATCCAGCGCGGTGATCAGCTCCGAATTGGCGAAGGCCGCACCATGGACCGATGTTCGCTCCCGCTGACCAATAATCGTCGCTTCGTTCCCGGATGCGCCCAAGATACGACCGTAATCGATGCCAACTCGACCATACTCACTCGAGGTGGCAGCGAGACCGCACCCAAGGGCGTCCAACAGGATTCTTTTAGTTTCGCTCACAACCTCAGCGGGCGGCGGCGTGGCTACGTTGCCTTGTGCGAAGGCTGCAAAATTCTCGACATTCGTCGGTGACACGGTATTTCCCTTCAATCGGACCCTGAACTGACGGCTGCTGTCCTCAGGATGTGTGTGGCTTGTGTTGTGGGTCAACTGCTGTGGGTGTAGCCGCCATCGCAGGCGATGGTTTGGCCTGTGATGAAGGACGATGCCGGTGTGGACAGGAAGA
>NZ_JAJOHP010000012.1:0-87591 GCF_021109375.1 Arthrobacter sp. AK01 | reverse complement strand
CGGTCCCCGCGCTCGTTGTGTGTGGTTTCTAAACATACAATTAGCTCTATAAATACTTAAAATACCTCCCGCCCCCCCCCTTCGGGGGAGGGTGGGGCTCTTCAGTGGAAATCCCCAGATCTCAATCTTCGAGGTCTGGGGACTTTGGACGTTTTGCTATCGGGGCTTACAGGTTCGGGTCAGACATTTTCCGACTCTCCTTCGTCTATTGCTGATGAGACTAACACGCCGATTTCTTCAGATTCAACGCTTGTAACACGTGCATGTTTCTGGCTGTAGTCACGCAGTTCGCTCAGAAGTGGCCACGTGAGCCAGTGTCGTAGGGGCAGCTCGTCCGAGGCGCGCATCTTTTGCACGAGCTTATGGCCTTCTGTCAGCTCGTCCAGCAGTGCGTGCTTAGCAAGCCGGAACACCGGCTGGAGGACCGACGTATTCCAGTTTTCAATGTCTTCCTGGTGCTGTTTTAGCTGCCCGGTTCGTTTGGCTGCCACCCAGCTGTTGACTTGATATCGGTAGCCAGCGCCCAAATCGTTGAAGCTAGATGCCTTGACTACCTGGGAGAGCTGTTGAACGGCCTCAAATCGCTTGTCCTGAAGCAAGTGGTATGAGACAACTCCACCAACATAAGACTCCATGGACTGCACGGAGTCTTGGTCCTTGACGAATTTCTGGCACGTAGCGAACACGAGGAAGGTGGCGATCGACATAAGGCGGTCAGAGGCGTGCCGCAGATATGGAACATCTACGCCGAGGTACTCATCCAGGCCCTTCTTATGGGGCGACGGCTTGCACGCTTCGACGTATTGCTTGGACGCAACCGCGCCGTTGTGCACGATCATGTGACGCCGCTGGAAAATCTCGATTGTAGATGCGTCGGTGGCTAGCGGGGGCACATCTATGTGTAGCTTCTTACCGACAAACTCCAGCCAGTCACTATAGCTGCCGTACAGCAAACTATCGACGAACTTGTCGATCTGATGCTGCCTAAAGGATTCAAGGTCTTCAAACTCGCATATCTGCGCCCAGGTAAAGGTCTGATTGGATGAACTGATGATTTGTGGGACGTTTGTAATCACAACACGGAGCAGGTTGCCCATGAGGACTTCAAAGTCAGCAACTACCGTAGTCAGCAAAGAGGACAGCAGCTTTGTCGTCTGCGGCGAATCCTGCATCCTTACGATGGCCCGGGCTACATCGCTGAAGTACTCTTGCCCGCAATCCTCTGGCAGCTCTCGAATTACCGCACGCACCGCATCCTTGTGTTGTTCGGTGTCGCGTGTATGAAGTCCCTCTTTGTCAGATTTGAGCTGTGGCGCCCCAATGCCCTCCAGTTCCACTTCCAAGAGATCCCAGAGACGCTCAAACAAACCTTCGGGTACGTGCGGATACTCCCGCTCGATGCTCGTGTGAGCGCGCTCGCGGTAGTCGTCAAGTTCATGTTCTTGCCGCTCGATGTAGTCGGCCGTGTAGAGCAGGTCATCTTGATTGGACCTGAAGGCTTCCATGAGTTCAAGGAGTTCTTCTACAGTCGGATCGAGATCGTCCGCCTCAGATTCGGTCGAACCTTCTTCTTGGTCCTGCATGGTGCCCCCATATTTATTGTTGCTCTGCGGCTCGCAGATTCTCTGATGCCAAGATTGCGGTACGCAATTGGGTTTTTGACTCAGTAACTGCCGCCCTACCCGCGTTTGCGCAGGTAGGGCGGGCATTCTCTGTGTGGAGCTAAGGAGATTCGAACTCCTGACCTCTTCGATGCGAACGAAGCGCTCTACCAACTGAGCTATAGCCCCTGGGCCAAGCTGTACGGCCTGGCCAGTGTCCCTAGGCTACAAAGTTTCGTCGTGCTTTTCCAACCACGACACGAACGTCTCCGCGCCATCCTTCCGCCCGGGGATCAGGTTGTTGCCGGCACGAAGGAAAGACCCCATGGCCCCGGCCAGGGGCAGCTCCACGATCTTGCCTCGCCTCCCTGTGACCGTCTTCCACGACTCCGCCATCTGACGCATGGTGAGGACCTCCGGACCGCCCACAGTTCGTATGCAGTGCCGCTCACTACCCGGGGCTCCGAGACAATCAATGACGACGTCGGCACCCACCAAAGCGGCTGCCAGCCCCTCTCCTGTGGTGACATCGCCCGTAAAGTAAGTTGCGCCGTCGTGACGCTTCGCCGAGCCGGCGGCCGGTACGTGGCGGGAAGAGGCGGTCACCGTAGGCCCCGCAGACAGCGCGAGCCGGACGACGTCCCGACCGATCTACCCGATGCTACCCGCGACGCAGATGCTGTTCATGGAGGTTCTAGGCGCGACGGCGCTGCAGAACGTCGTCCAGGTTGCTGAGCGCGCTCTGCCCCTTGGCAGAAACAGTGGCCGCTGCCTCCGCTTGCTCAGCGCCCTGCTTCAGAACGGGCTTGCCCACAGGCTTGGGAGCCTCAGGGAGGTCCAGGGGCTCGGGAGCCGGCCTTGGAACCTTGGCGGCCTCGACGTACGTGGGCTTGGGAACTGCGACCGGCTCCCAGCTGGAGCCCTTGGAGTCCCCGGCCGTCTGGGCGGATTCGTCTCCCGCGGCGACTGCAACGGCCAACGCGGCCTGGCGAAGCTCAACGGCGGACAGGCGCGCAGCTTCACGATTGGTGGCTTCGGCGTCGAAAACGGTGGTTTCCTTCGCTTCCACTGCCGGTTCCTTCGGCAAGTAGCGCGCCGGCGTCGGAATGGGCGCAGCTTGCGCAGCACGGCGCGCCCGGCGTTCGCGAAGATCCCGGAGGGCGAGCTTCCGCAGGGTCACGACGGCGAGCACAGCCCCAATGAAGGAAACCAACGGCAACCAGCCGGATCCGGCGCCAAAGGCGAGGAGAACGCCGGACACCACTGACGTCACCAGCAGGGCAAGGCCCGCCAATGCCAGCGTGAGCCGGGCGTAGCGGATGGTGAAGGGAGTGGTGGGGGCTTTTCCAGGGAACGACTCAGCCGCACGGGATTCCTGGGGCGACGCCTGTGCTTTGCTGTGCATGGTCTCCATCGGTTTCTCCTGCTGAGGTGCCAAAGTCAGTACCACCCCTGCCTGCGTTTCGTCTGGTTCGTCGTCGATCGCCCCTGCCGGGACAGTGGCTGTTTGGACTTGTTGGCGTCTGTTCCGCAAAACGTAGGGCGCCACCCAGACCATCCACAGGGCAACAGTGACCACGAGTATCACTGAGCTGCTGAGAGGGAAGTCCACATTCAAAACCGTAGAAGCAAATCGCCGGGCGCGGCGGCATTGCGGCCGGTGTGTCGTCGGCGAGTCCGCAAATGACTGGATATACGGCCAAAAAGGCCTATGACCTGCCCGTTTATCCCCTGAGCCACCGACGTAACAGACCCTCCGGAACTTCCTCGGAGGTCAGCGCGAAGGAGCGGTGGTCAGCCCATTCGCCGTTGATATGCAAGTAGCGTTCGCGATAGCCCTCATCGCGGAATCCGAGCTTTTCGACCACCCGCAGGCTGGGTGCGTTTTCAGGCCTGATATTGATCTCCATGCGATGGAGGCCCAACACCCTGAAACAGTGATCAGTTGCCATGGCGACCGCCGTCGGAGCGATGCCAAGCCCGGCACGCTCCTTGTCAACCCAATAACCCAGCGTTGCCATCATGGCCGATCCCCAGACAATGGAGGAAACGGTCAATTGCCCCACGATTCGCGGTTCCCGGAATCCGGGGGTCCGCTCAACGATGAGGAAGGGCAGGGCCGTGGAGTGGCGGGCTTGGTCGTTCAGCGAGCCCACCATCTGCCGATAGCTGGGCAGGCGCCCACCCGGTGCGGGGTTGGACGCCTCCCATGGAGCGAGCCATTCGCTGTTCCGCGAACGGACTTCAGACCACTCCCGCTTGTCGCGGTAACGGATGGGGCGAAGAAGCAGGTTTCCGCTCTCCAGCGTCACCGGCCAGATCGCAGAGCCGTACATCCGGTGTTACTTGGGAAGCGAGGCAGTAAAGGTCGGCAACCACTCACGCAGTTCGGGGCCGAGGTCTTCGCGTTCGCACGCCAGCTCAATGCATGCCTTGAGGTAGCTGAGCTTGTCACCGGTATCGTAGCGGCGGCCGCGGAAAACGACGCCGTATACGCCGTAGCCCTCACCTTCGCCGGCGGCAAGGACTTCAAGGGCATCGGTCAGCTGGATTTCGCCGCCCCGGCCCGGAGCGGTTTTCTCCAGAACATCAAACACTGCCGGGTGCAGCACGTAGCGGCCGATGACGGCGAGGTTGGACGGCGCTTCTTCCGGAGAAGGCTTTTCCACGAGCTGCTTGATGCGGACGTAGCCGTCTTCGCCGATCTCTTCGACGTCGGCGCAACCGTAGGCGCTGATCTTGGAGGGTTCCACTTCGATCAGGGCAACCACGGAACCGCCGGTCTTCTGCTGGACGGCGATCATGTCGCTCAGCAGGTTATCGCGGGCGTCGATCAGGTCATCGCCCAGGAGAACGGCGAAAGGCTCGTGGCCAACGTGCTGCTTTGCACGAAGGACGGCATGGCCCAGGCCGTTCGGGTCGCCTTGGCGGACATAGTGGATGTCGCCGAGGTTGGTGGCGGACTGGATGGCCTCAAGCTTGGCGGTATCGCCCTTCTCGGCCAGGGTCGCTTCCAACGCCGGCACGCGGTCAAAATGATCCTCAAGGGCGCGCTTGCTGCGCCCTGTGATCATCAGGACGTCGTGCAGGCCAACCTTGACGGCTTCTTCGACGACGTACTGGATGGCTGGCTTGTCAACCACAGGCAGCATTTCCTTCGGCATCGCCTTTGTTGCAGGCAGGAACCTGGTGCCAAGACCCGCTGCGGGGATGACGGCCTTACGGACAGCATTGTTATCGAGAGTCACCGGACTAATGTAACGGAAGGAATACATCATCGGCTAAACCCTCGCCGTGCCGGGAACACATTTCGGTGTGCCGCATGGCGGCCTTGGTTGCTGGACCGGCATCAGGCTCACCTCACGATCGGATACGCATGGCATCGAAAGAAGACATCCGCAGCAGCCGCCGCCTGCACAGGCAAGCCCTCTCTCCGGAACAGATCGCGGCGGCCGGCGAGGGGATCGCACATCATGGATCGGCGTGGGCGGCAGCTGCCTCCCCTGCCACCGTCTCCACGTTTGCCGTCTACTTGGGGGTTGCCTTCGAGCCGCCCACCATGCCGCTTATCGAGGCGCTGCACGGGGCCGGCCACCGCGTTCTGCTTCCCGTCTGCGAGCCCGGACGGCAGTTGAGCTGGGTGTATTGGACGCCCTCGACGGCGTTTGTCCGCTCCGCCTACGCCCCCATCGACGAGCCCGAAGGCGAACGACTGGAAAGCCAGGTTGTCGCCGGAAGTGCGGGTATCTTCATGCCTGCCACTGCGGTGGACATGGATGGCAACCGGATCGGCCAGGGGGGCGGCTACTACGATCGACTCCTCCATGGCCTCGACGCTTCCGGCCGGCGGCCGCCCACCATTGCTGTGGTGTACGACGACGACCTGTTGCCAACAGGTTCGATCCCCGCCGAAGCTTTTGACCGCCCCGTGCGGGAGATCCTGACGCCATCCGGCGTCGTCCGTCTCGAAGGCACGGCGGGTATGGCCTGACTGCCGCACCTCCTTGTTGACTCCGGCACTTGGAGAGATCCAACACATCCGCTGGCGCATGCCAAGGAGACGGATGATAGAATTGGCACTCAGGCCCTGCGACTGCTAATGCGGAGAGTTATTCCGCCGCCGCTGCACAGGACCTGAACTTTGTCCTGAAGGAGGAATTCAGTGCCCACTTACGCATACGCCTGCAAAGACTGTGACCATGCCTTTGACATCGTCCAGTCCTTCTCTGACAGCTCCCTGACGGAGTGCCCCGAGTGCAAGGGCGCCCTTCGCAAGAAGTTCAACAGCGTCGGCGTAGTCTTCAAGGGTTCAGGCTTCTATCGGACAGATTCCCGCGACGCCAAGGGCAGCACCGTTTCGGCCGCAGCACCGGCCCCTGCCGCTCCGTCGCCGGCCCCCGCTGCAGCGGCCGCAGCCAGCTAGGTCTCCACCTTTTCCACATAGCGCACCAGAGGGCTGTTTCGCGGCGCTGGCAGCTGGCTAACGTGGCGGCATGCCACATCAGTCACGCAGTGCCTTCCTTGCCCGCGCCGAGCGTTCGGCATCAACCGACGCCACTTGGCCCCCGGTCCCGCGTGCAGGAACGAGGCGATCCAGTGTCTTAAGCGGCATTCCCGCAAGGTTCAATCCGCCACGCACCCGGGATCGCACTGACCACCGGGGCCACAAGCGAAAATTCGGCTCCTGGATCGGACGAAACCGCAGGCTCACAGTTGCCCTCCTGCTCTGCCTTGCCACCGGTATGGCAGTCCAACAACTGACGCCGGCATCAGAAGCACGCATCAGCGTCCTTGTCGCAGCCCACGATATTCCAACAGGCACCAGCCTTGCGGAGTCCGACTTCACCAGCCAGGGTGTGCCGCCTGACCTCGCCATCACCGGCGCCCTGACAGATGTTCAGGCCCTGGTTGGCCGCCAACTTGCCTCACCCCTGGGCAGGGGGCAGATCCCTACGGAGTCCAATCTTCTTGGTCCAGGCCTGCTCACCGGCGCACCGACAGGGGCGGCTGCGGTGCCGCTGCGAATGGCAGACCCGTCATCCATCCAGCTTCTCTCCCCCGGCCAGTTGGTGACGGTGGTCCTGACGGCGGCCGGCTCCTATGACGAATCCAGGCAAAGCCAGGTGTTGGCCGGCCCTGTCCCAGTGCTCTGGACTTCAGCTTTGGGCGGCAAGACCGGCGAATGGCTCGGTACCAGCGACACCGAGGGTTTGGTGGTGGTCGCCGCGGATCCCCAACAAGCAGAAAAGCTTGCCGGCGCTTCAACGCAAGGCAAGCTTTTCTTCGTTTTGGTAAGTCCGTGATGCGGGACCCCTCTACGGGCGGCCGATCAGCCCCAATGCGGAGGCCTTTGCTCTTTGAGCCACTGCTCGTGGTCATAGCCGGACTCATCGCCCCAGCGGCGGGGATCGTCTTCCGCAGCTTTAGTAGGAAGTATCCCGCCGGCGCCGGGCCTGGCCGCGGTCGTCGTGGAGTCCGAAGCTTCTTCGGCACCGTCGGCCCCCGTTGCGTCGGGTTCGGCCTTGGCCCCGTTTTCCGGACCGGATGCTTGTTCCATCAGTGGTGCTTCTTTCCCATTCTCTGCAAAGCCATGTGCTTCTCCGGCAGCGTCCTCGGGCCCCCCGGCTCCCTGCAGTGCCGCACTCGGCGCAAACGTTGGCTGCCCCTTTTCCACGTTCAATTGTTCAACATCCATGTCCAGGAAGCCATGCTCAGGCGACGTCGACCGTGGGATGTGATTCTCCAGCCCAAGGTAGGACCCAATGCGGTCCGCGCAGGACGAAGGATCAGTAAACACTTCAATGGTCCACAGGGACATGTAGCGCCATCCCATGCGTTCCAGCAACTGCGGACGCAGCCGGCTGCGTTCGCGGACGCTCATCCTCTTGTAGCGTTCTGTGCCATCGGATTCGATTGCGACGGGGGTAGGGATCTCTGCACCCTCACGGCCGATGGTGTGGACTGGATCCGCGGCGGCCGCGATGTCCAGCACGCCATCGTAGAGATGCCAGACACGGGCTCCCCGGGCACGCAGACGCTCGCCAAGGTCGGCCACCAGCGGGTCCTCGCCGAGCGCTTGCTCACTGGCAACAGCGCGGGACGCGGGCGTACCGAGGTTGCTGTTTCCCGAGAGTTCCCGGTCCAACAGTTCGTAGAAGTCCACCGCACCGTGAGCCAAGCGATCAAGGTCTAGGTCCTCGGGTCGGAAACAACTCAGGACGTGCATGGAACGCCGGGCACGGGTCATCGCCAAGGCGAACCGGTTCCTGCCACCTTCCGTGGACAGTGGGCCAAACGAGTGCAGCGCCCGGCCATGAGGTGTGCGGCCATAGCCAAGGGAGAAGATCACGTGGTCCCTCACCAGCCCCTGCGCACGCTCAAGGTCCACCACGCGGAAGGACTCGGCGCCAGCCCCGAAGAACGTGGCCAGCAAGGGATGGTTGGGCAGTTGCAACCTGATGGCCTCGCCGATTCGGGCGGCATGGCGCAGGCTGGCCGTCACTACGGCCAACGACGTGCGGGGCCGGAGCCTGGCATGTTCGAACACCAGGTCCACAACACGGTTGACCTCAGCGGTGACGGACTCGACACCTTCGTGGTCTGCCCCCGGAAGCCCGGTGCCGTCAGGAATGTACTCGACGAGGATGGAACGGTCCAGGCCCGTGACCGAGTTGCCATCAGGCAGGCGCCGCAGGCCACCGTCGTAGTAGTTCTTGCTCAACTGCAGGATCAGGTCTTCGTCCACGGCGCGGTAAACCCAATTCAGCTGCCATGTGGGCAGAACCCTGGCCAAAGCCTTGAACGCACTGTCGACGTTCTCGTGGCTGGCAACACCGGCAACCGGCGGTTCCACGGCCACGCTGAACGTGCGCGCGTTCGCGATCTTCGCATCGCCGAAGGCCACAACCTGCTGCGCCCGGGCAATGGCAGGAAGAACGGCCTGCAGCGACGTGGATTCGGCGTCAATAATCACAACCGCGTCAAACTTCTGCTCAGCTGGAAGAACACCAGTGAGAAGGTAGGGACTGACCGACCAAACAGGGACCAGCAGCGGCACAAGTTCCGGAGCTTGGGCGCTGAGCGCCGGCAGCGTCACCCGGCCGTCCTTCAGCAGTGCGCGAAGCAATTCCGCCTGTCTCGGGTGCTCGAGGAGGCCCTGGCGCCACTTCCCGGCCAACTGCCACCGAAGGCGTGCGGCTCCACTGGCAATGTGCGCCTGGTCGGCAAGACGGTATTCAGCTTCGAGCCGGCGCAACGAATCACCGTCGGACATGGCAAGGTAGTCGTCGCCACTGATCATGGCTTCCAAAGCGGACTGCCACCAGGCCAAGTCCAGTTCGGCGGCCACGGAGGCTGCCGGGACTTCCCTGGCAGCCAAGTCGGAAAGCAACTCGCCGAGACCATGCTCGCGCATTTCCTCGATCAGGAGGGTGCGCTCGGGAAGGGTTTCCAAGGTGGCTGTGTCGGCAACAAGCCGTTCCAGCCGCTCCATCAGTTCCAGATACGGCGTACCGTGCAGCGACCCTCCGGCGCTGGTGTGCTTGAGCGCTTCACCGAGGCGACGCAGTTCGCCGTCGAGTTCACGGTAGAGCGCACCAAGATCGGCAAGCCCGGAAGGGACAGCCGGGTGGCGCTGGGTAGTGGCGTAGCCAGCCCAGAGAGCGCGTTGCTCCTGCACCAGAACCAGGGAGCTGTGGAGATCGGCGATGTGGACACCGGGCCGCACGTATTCCTTGGCAACGCGGCGGAGGCGCGAGCGCTGCATGGAGGGCATCTCCAAGTTACGCTCACGGCGCCAAGCGGAGCTGGCGGTAGCGGAAATAAGGTCGTGCACCGGACGGTCGAAGATGTCCGGGGTGAATTTATCCAGGCTTTCGCGGACGGCAATCAGGAGTTCGAGCTGGGCACCCCACTCCGTGAACGTCTCTCCCAACCTGATCTCGGCGTGGTCCGAAAGCTGTTTCATCCGATCCCGCAGGACGGGCAGCTTTTCCTCTGCCAGGCGGGCGAGCTGCTGCGCTTCCTCGGTCTCCTTGCGGGTGACCAATCGGGCTCCATACCAAGGGCTTGTGGTGGAAGCCCGGCTGAAGCTGCCCAGCTCGGCAGCCCGACGCAAACGGCCAGCGAGTTCCTCACGGTCCTTGATGTTGTCCAGGACACTGCGCTTCAGACGGACCGTCGTGGATGGCGCAGGGTGGATGGACGTCAGCTCAGCGAGCGATTGCATTGCCTGGTACGGCGAGCAACCCCAGCGCTCACGGACGTTGTGCAGTGAGGCAACGTGGTCCATCAGGGCGTGGCGGTGTCCGGTCAGAGTCTGGTGAAGGTTGCCCAGTTGTGGTTCAAGTGCTTTTTCATTGCGCATGATGGCCCGGACCAACTGGCCCTTGAGCTGCTGCGGGGTGGTCCCGTTGCCGGGGCGGAAGAGCATCGAATCCAAGCCAAGGGATTCCAAGTGCGATGAAAGGCCGGCGAGGCTGGACTGCCTGTCCCCCACCACGAGCACCGACTTGCCTTCGCTGACCAGCGCACCGATTGCGTTGATGGCTGTTTGTGTCTGTCCGCTTCCCGGCGGCGTGCTGACGACCAGCGAATCTCCTGCACGAACGGCATCCACCACATACTGCTGATCAGTATCAGCGTCGAGCAAGAGGAGCTCATCCGCCGGATCGCGGAGGTCAAGGCTGGGGAAACGGCCTGCCTTGATTGGTTCGGCCTCAATGTCACCGCCGTTGGCGGCAATGGAGAGCGCCGCAACAGTGGCGTTGTTTGTATTGATCCAAGGATCATCCAGGTTGCCGGAAAGGTCCGCCAGCGTCGTGACCAGTAAGTTGAACTCCACGTCGGCACCGTGAATCGGCTGGACGAGAGTGGACAGGCGATCCAGCACCGGTTGAGGATCAAACCTCGCAGTGTTGTAGGCCATCCTCGCGACGGCGTTGACGTCAAAGACAATCCCGTGGACTGATTTGAGGTGACGCACCAAGGCCGGGTTCATGCGGGCCTGCTCGGTGAGCTGGAGTTCGAAGTCGTCTTCGCCCGGCCTCACCGTCAGAATGATGGACGTGAGCATCACGGGGGCCGATACTCGCTGTGGCTTGCCGCCTACAGCAGAGGTCCAGACCACAGTGCCGGCAGAGAGGTAGCCGGCCTCAATACCGCGATCGTTGCTTAGCTCGAAGATCTTGGACCTGATGTTTCGTGCTGCCCGCGCCGCCACCAAATATTGTTGGCGGTCCCGGATCAGGGTGGACAGGCGCGTCCTGCGGCCTGCCAGCAACTGCGCCAGTCCCGAAGGGTGGGCGTTGCTGAGATCAATGGCGCCTTCGGGCGTCTTGACGAAACGCAGCATCGTGTCTGCCCCGGTGACGGGCTTAAGACCAGACAGCCATTTACGGAGCTCTTCGGAGCCCTCTTCCTGGCCTTGACCTACTGACACAACTTCTGCCTTCTTTTCTGTACTAGCTTTAGACGCCTTGGACCATACCGGCATACCTTCGAGGGTAGCGGGAATACCCTGCCAGCCCGCTCCGCAACGCTGTTCCGACGCGAAATTCGCCGTCATTTCACAGGTGCCCGCCGGTTTCGAAGCGGTGAAGTGCTTACGGATACAAGCAAAGAGGCCGGCCTCCCAGAGGAAGCCGGCCGCTCACATTGCTATTCCCACTCGATGGTTCCCGGTGGCTTGCTGGTCACATCCAACACCACCCGGTTTACTCCATCCACCTCATTGGTGATGCGGTTGGAAATCCGGGCCAGGAGGTCATAGGGCAAACGCGACCAGTCCGCCGTCATGGCGTCTTCGGAAGACACCGGGCGCAGCACAATGGGGTGGCCGTAGGTACGGCCGTCGCCCTGGACACCAACGCTGCGAACGTCCGCCAGGAGGACCACGGGCATCTGCCATACGTCGTTGTCCAAGCCTGCGGCCGTCAGTTCCGCGCGGGCAATGGCGTCAGCCTTGCGCAGCAGGTCCAGGCGCTCCTTGGTTACTTCACCCACGATGCGGATTCCCAGGCCGGGACCCGGGAAGGGCTGGCGACCGACGATTTCCTGCGGCAGGCCGAGCTGTGCACCGACAGCACGTACTTCGTCCTTGAACAAGGCCCGCAGGGGCTCGACGAGTTCGAACTGCAGATCCTCAGGAAGCCCCCCCACGTTGTGGTGGCTCTTGATGTTTGCAGCACCCTCGCCGCCACCGGACTCAACGACGTCCGGGTACAGCGTTCCCTGGACCAGGAACTTGATCTTCTCGCCCTCGGCAGCGGCCTGGGCGATGATGGCCCGCTCCGCTTCCTCGAAGGCCCGGATAAATTCGCGGCCGATGATCTTGCGCTTGGTCTCCGGATCGCTGACGCCGGCAAGAGCCGACTGGAAGCGTTCCTGCTCGTTGGCTACGTAGAGGTTGACGCCCGTGGCTGCCACGAAGTCGCGTTCAACCTGCTCGGCTTCACCTTCACGCAGGAGGCCGTGATCCACGAAGACACAGGTCAGCTGGTCACCAACGGCGCGCTGGACCAAAGCGGCAGCTACTGCGGAGTCGACACCACCGGAGAGGCCACAAATGACCTTGGAGTCCCCGATCTGCTGGCGGATACGATCCACCTGCTCTTCGAGGATGTTGCCCGTGGTCCAGTTGGGGCTCAAGCCCGCACCCTTGAAGAGGAAGTTCTCCAGGACGTGCTGGCCGTGCACGGAGTGCTTGACCTCGGGGTGCCACTGCACGCCGTAGAGGCGCTTCTCCTCGTTGGCGAAAGCAGCAACCGGCGCACCGGCCGTCGAGGCGAGCACTTCGAAGCCTTCAGGGGCCTCGTGGACGGAATCGCCGTGGCTCATCCACGTGTTCTGGGAAGAGGGGACGCCGTCCAGGATGGAGCGGGCATCGCCTACAACAAGCGCTTCAGTGGCGCCGTACTCCCGGAGACCCGTCTGGGCCACCTTGCCGCCCAGTGCGTTGGCCATGGCCTGGAAGCCGTAGCAGATGCCAAACACGGGCACCCCGGCTTCGAAGAGGTCCGCGCCGACGCTCGGAGCTCCCTCTGCGTACACGCTGGAGGGCCCTCCGGAGAGAATGATGGCTGCCGGGTTCTTGGCCAGAAGCTGCTCGGTGGTGAAGGTATGCGGAACAATTTCCGAATACACATTCGCTTCGCGGACGCGGCGGGCAATCAGCTGCGCGTACTGGGCACCGTAGTCAACAACCAGCACCGGCTTCTGGGAAGTTTGGGGTGCGGTGGGAGTAGTCACCAGACAAGACTACTTTGCCGGGCCGCCCCGGTGCACGTTGGCGAGGGCGGCCGGGGGCCAAAAACGGCCCTGCCGTTAGGCATCTCACATCTGGATGCCGGTACAGCCTAGTAGCGTTTGGTTGCCTGCGGGTTGGCGGCGAGTTCGGCCTCGACCTGGGCGTGGAATTTCTTCTCCACAATGAAGGACAGCAACGGGACAACTCCGCCAAGTGCCAGCAGGACCATTTTGGAGAACGGCCAGCGCATGAGGGACCACAGTCGGAAGTTGGAGACGAGGTAGACCACGTACATCCAACCGTGCACGATCAGCACCGACGTGGAGATATTGAAGCCGCCGATCACACCCTTGGGCTCGGATTCCGCGAAACCGAAGCCAAAGGGCTGGCCTGTGACAGCGCTCGTACCGCCGGCGAAGAGCGAAACGCCAAAGCCGTACCGGGCGATCAGTTCCGCACACAGCAGGAGCAGCATGGCGCCCGTGAGGTATGCCATGACTTTGTAGAACTTCAACGCCGAACGGATCTGGGCTTCCGTTCCGCCGAACCGGCGCTTCTTGGGCTTGGATCCGGATTGTTCGGGCTGGATGGCCGGTTTTGGCTCAATCATTGCTGCACCTTTTGTTCTGGCTCTGGGCTTGTAGGTTCTGTCGTGGCCTCGGCATTGGACGGCTGGTCGGGGTCCACATCATCGAAGTCGTCATCTTCGTACTCGTCCTCTTCGAGGTCGCGACGGTAGTCGTCCTTCACAAGCCGCCACCAGATAAAGATCGAGAATCCCGCAAAGACAACCCATTCGACCGCATAGAAGAGGTTCAGCCAATTGACCTGCTCTGCAGGGGGTTGCGGCGGAATATTGAGGGCCTTGACGTCATCGCCGAGGGGAATCGTAATGCCGCCTGAGACTTCCGATGTCGCAGCGACAAACCCCGGGTAGCTGGATACTTCCCACTGATTGATGAGTTCGGCAGCGGACACCGCGGACGCACGGCCTGGACCGGCGTCGACGTTTGGAACGGGTGCTTCAGAAGGAATGAGGCGACCGGTCAAGGTGATGGTTCCCGACGGCGGCGGGCCGGCTTGGGCGGCATCGGCCACCCAGCCGCGCGCAACAGGGATCCACGTTTGGGGCGACGCGGCGACACCGTTCAGCGTCGGCGCGTTGTTGACGGCAAAGGCGGAGACGATCCAGAAACCTTTTTGGTTGTTGTACAGGCGGCCCTCAACGAGGACCTGCTTGCTGGGATCGTACGTTCCCGTGGCAGTCACCATCTGGTCCGAGACCGAACCGGGGAAGAATTGGCCGGGCTGGAGGACGTCCACCAGCGGTTTCACTTCCTCAATGCTGGACGGCGCGGGAGGCTCGTGCTGGGCGGACCGGCTGAGCTGCCACTGGCTGAGCAGCACAAACACCCCGGACAACAGAAGCGCAAAGACCAGTCCTGCGATCCAGCGGGGTTTCAACGCGGTTTTCAACACCCCTTAACCGTACTTCGTCCGGCTGTAGAACAACGAAACGAGGCAAAGCGGATAGCCAGCCCCTCTGCCCTGGAGTGGGGCAGCAGGGTCCCTACGTGGCGACGGAGTCGACACCAAAAGCCCTGCCCTAGAGTGGGGCAGCAGGGTCCCTACGTGGCGACGGAGTCGACACGAAAGGGCCTGCCCCAATCTCTAGTGGTCGAAGAACACCAGGCTGGAGTTGATGAGTTCGGAGATGACTTCAGGATCGTGGGCACGCCGGAGGGACTCGCGGAACGACTCCTTGGACAGGGACCGTGCCAGCGTGGCCAAAACCTCGAGGTGGTCGGAAAAGGAGCTGGCGGGCGTGGCGATCAGAAGAACCAGGGTGGCTGGGCCGTCCGTTGCTCCGAAGTCCAGGGCATGGCCGAACTTGGTCACACCGACGGCAATGGAAATCCTGTCCACGAATTCACTGCGTGCATGGGGCAGGCCAATGCCGCCAGGGAGTCCTGTTGCGAGCTGATGCTCCCGTGAGTGCACTTGCTCCAGGAAGCCCTCGAGGTTGGTGATCCTGCCGGCTGCGTGAAGCTTGTGGGCTAGTTGGGCCGCGGCGTCAATCTTGTCCTCTGCGACAAGTTCAAGGATGACGGTGTCCGGGGTGGTCAGTTCCGCGTCATACCGGTCAAGTGGTTCTGCCAAGTCGTGTTCCCTCCAGTGTGGCCGTCCGGCCGCATTACCTTGGGCTGTTCAGCGAAGGGGAACGATGTCATCCACTCCCATGCGCGCGGCGTCGGCCGATTCGTCGTCGGGCTGCTGCTGACTGAGCCGTTCAGCCTCCACGCGCGCGAGGTAGTGCTTGATTTCGCTTTCGCGCTGAGTCTCGCTCCAGCCAAGGATTTCTCCCATCAGCTTAGCCACTACGGGGAGGGCAGACACACCCCGGTCCCACGATTCGATCGAGATCCGGGTTCGACGCGTCAAAACGTCGTGAACATGCCGGGCTCCTTCATGGGTAGTTGCGTAGACAACTTCCGCCGCGAGGTAGTCATCGGCACCGGGCAAGGGTTCGCCCAACTCCGGACGGTTGGAGATCAGTTCCAGCACTTCGGACGTCATCGATCCGTAGCGGTTCAAGAGGTGCTCAACCCGGGCGACGTGCACCCCGGCCTCCTCCGCCGACCGGGCCCGTCGGTTCCAGGCGGCCTTGAAGCCTTCTGCGCCCAGCAACGGGATGGTTTCGGTGCAACTGGACGGGACGCGTTCATCCATGGCCCTGGTGGCCTCATCCACGGCATCCTTGGCCATGACCCGGTAGGTGGTGTACTTGCCGCCGGCAACCACCACGAGTCCGGGAACGGGATGGGCGACGACATGCTCGCGGGAGAGCTTGGCCGTGGAGTCATTCTCTCCGGCCAGCAGGGGCCGAAGACCGGCGTAGACCCCTTCGACGTCCTCGCGGGTCAGGGGGCGCTTGAGAACCTTGTTGACGTGCTCCAGGACGTAGTCAATGTCCTTGCTGGACGCCGCCGGATGGGCTTTGTCCAGCTTCCAGTCCGTGTCTGTGGTTCCGATGATCCAGTGCCGGCCCCACGGGATCACGAAGAGCACGGACTTCTCCGTGCGCAGGATGAGGCCCACCGTGGACTGGAAGCGGTCGCGTGGCACCACGAGGTGGATGCCCTTGGATGCGCGGACCTTCAGCTGGCCCCTATCAGTGACCATGGCCTGTGTTTCGTCGGTCCATACGCCGGTTGCGTTGACCACTTGCTTGGCCCGGACTTCGAAGACGCTGCCGTCTTCCTGGTTTTCGAGCTTCGCTCCAACCACGCGCTCACCTTCGCGCAGGAAGTCCACCACACGAAGCCGGTTGGCGGCGTGGGCGCCGTAATGGGCCGCCGTCCTGACGACATTCACCACAAGCCGGGCGTCATCCACCTGGGCATCGTAGTAGCGAATGGACCCCACGAAGGCGTCGTCCTTCAAGCTGGGAGCCGCGCGCAGTGTTCCACGCCTGAACAGGTGCTTATGCATGGGAACGCCGCGGCTGTGCCCTGATGTCAGGCCCAAGGTGTCGTAGAGCATGATGCCCGCGCCCACGTATGGCCGCTCCCAGAACCTGCGGGTCAGTGGGTAAAGGAAGGGAACAGGCCGCACCAGGTGGGGTGCGATCTGTTGGATCAGCAGTCCCCGTTCCTGGAGTGCTTCCTGGACCAACCCGAAATCCAGCATCTCCAGGTACCTGAGGCCTCCGTGGATAAGCTTGGAAGACCGCGACGACGTGCCGGACGCCCAGTCCCTGGCCTCCACGATGCCCACCGTGAGGCCACGGGTCACGGCGTCCAGGGCCGCTCCAGCACCCACCACTCCGCCGCCGACAATCAGGATGTCGAGCTCCTTGCCGGCTTCCGCAGTGGCTTTCAGGACTTCGATCGACGCGGCACGCGATTCCGGGCTAAGTGCTCCCGGGGCATTCACCTGCGGACCGCCTGCGACATTGCTCATCGGACCCCTCCTCAAACGCAACAGCTGGTAGTCCCCTACCCTACTTGTTGGCTGCCGCCTTGGGCAGGGCACAGGTCAGAGTGGCCCGAACTGCTTGTTTCCCTGTGGATCGCGCCAGGAGAGGGACAGTGCTTCGAGCTCACGACGAAGTTCCGGATCCGAAGCTATGCGACGCCGAAAATGCTCGCGGGCGTGCTCCGAAAAGTAGGCGGGCGCAGCAAACAGGCAACCCGTTGCCAGCAGCAGGAGGGCGTAGGCCGCAACGAATCCCAGCGCTTGACCGGCCCCCTCGTGAAGCAGTGGATTTACCACGGGGAAGAGGCCCACCCCCAAGATGGCCGAGAGGAATACCGCCAGCCCCACGCCGGAGGAGAACTTGCCAGGCGCGCGGGACGCCATCACTGGACGAACTTTGGGAACTCCCCGAAGCCTGGCACGAAGTCCGGCAGCGACGCAGAATAGGGCCACACCCACACCAGCGAAGGAAATCACCACGCCGGGGCTGCCCCCCAGCACCAGAACCAGGAGCGCGGCGCCCAGCAGGCTGACGGCTGTACCGAGGCACGCCACAGAGAGTCCCAGAAATTGGCCCCTGTTCCACGCCATGTCCCTCAAAACGGAGGGTACGGTGTCCGGGACCATGCGGCCGGAAGAGATCCAATAGTCCAAGGGGAACTGCTGTGGCCATTGTCCGGATGAGGGGAACTGCTGGCTCATGCGAAGGTCAAGGCCGCCGCGAATTCGCCGAAAGCCTCGCCTGCCGGGACTGGACGGTGGGGCGGGTTGTCTTCGTCCCCGGTGGCAAGAGTCCAGCTACCGTCGGCACCCGCTTTGAGATGGGCTGTGAGCGGGGACCCCTCAGCCCGGTGGTGCTTGATCATGGCCGCGGCGGGAAGCCCGTCCGGACCATCCACCAGGTAGTGGCGGGCAATCTCAATACCGAGGGGCAGCATTCCGGAGCGGGAATCAATCGGTTGAACCTCGTGTACGCCGTAACGGCTGAGGTTGAGGAGAACGGACCCTTGGTCCGAGCCGGCGGTGAACAGCACATGGTCGCTGTTGGGCGTAACCAAGGCCATTTCCAACCATTCATCTGCACTGGAAACAACTGCGGCCACTATGGCGCCTCTGTCAACGGGGACAATGTCCTCACCATCGACTTCTGCCAGGCCGCGCACCAGCAAAGTGGTGATCCCGGCCTGCTCCAGCACCTCTTTGTCCGCGACCCCGGAAAGCCGGAACAGGTCACGGGTCTTCTCGGCTCCGCTGGTTGGGCGCATGGCCAGCAACGCCAAAAGCTCGTGGTCCGTCAGCCGCAGGGTTTCCAGGTTTGCTGTTTCTGTCATGCCGTCCTCATGTTGGTTTGCTGGTTCCACGCTATCTTAGGAAATCCGGTCAACCGCCCAGCCAACCCCACACCTTCTTCGCCCCATCGGCCACAGCTTTGGCGCCATCCTCTACGGCACCGGCGACGGCTTTGGCGCCGTCGACCACCATTTCCGAGGTGGACCCGTAGCCGAGCCCTTTCGCAAGGAAGCCCATTCCGGCCCATGCGAGGCTGGCACCTGCAAAGAAGGGTCCCACGACAGGTACGAAGCTTCCGGCCGCCAGAACAGTGGTGATACCTCCGTCGGCCATGGCGTAGCCGTCGCCGCGCATGTAGCCATCAGCAAACTGCGCCACACCCCCGATGACGCTCAGGACACCCGCTGCACGGCCCACCATGGAGAGACCGTTCAGGAGTTGCGTGCCTTTGAGGTACCCAACGCCGGGCATCTGCCCGAATTGGGCGCCCAGAAGGCTCCACGGCTGGCGTACCAGGAGATTTGCCTTGGCCATCTTGTTGAGGAGGAGGTCGGCAATGAAGCCCCCACCGGAAGCGGCAAAGTTCAGCCCTTGGTAGCCCGTGTTGCCGTTGGCTTCCACCACCGGCGAAAACGGGGTGGTCCCTGGCCCGGACCCCGTCCCGGACCCCGAACCCTGCGACGTTCCGCCGGAACCTTGGCTGGCCTGTTCCTGCTCATCTGCCTGGACAAGCAGCGACTTCGCCTGGGTGCGGAGCGATTCGCTGGCCTTGTGCAGCATGGGCCGCATCTTCCCGGACCATTCCGAGCGGAACCGCTCGCCGTCGGCGCCCTTCCAGGCAGTGGACGCGACGATGCCGTTGATGTTGAGCTCCAGGCTGGACAGGGAGTTTCCCGAGGCCCCCATCACTTTGGACAGTGACCTTAGCTGGGCAACATCTGCCCCAAAAATGCCCGGTGCCATTTCTACCCCCACGTCTCTGCCAGCAAAAGTTCTTCGGCCGCCAGATTACTGGGATCGGTGGATGGCCGCGATGGGGAGAACTTCCCCGGGACACAGGAAGCCCCTATCCCTCCGACAAGTCGGAAGGATAGGGGCTTCCTCAGGGGCCGTGCTGTCAGTTGCCTGCGTACGGCGAGACGACGACGTCAACCCGCTGGAACTCCTTGAGGTCCGAGTAGCCGGTGGTTGCCATGGAACGGCGCAGAGCACCGATCAGGTTTGAGGTTCCGTCCGTGTGGTGGCCAGGTCCGAAGAGGACCTCTTCCAGCGGACCGACCGTGCCAACATTGACGCGGTCGCCACGGGGCGACTCGAGGTGGTGCGCTTCCGGACCCCAGTGCCAGCCGCGGCCAGGTGCCTCTTCCGCGCGTGCCAGCGCGCTGCCGAGCATCACGGCGTCAGCGCCCATGGCAATGGCCTTGACGATGTCGCCGGAGCTGCCCATGCCGCCATCGGCAATGACATGAACGTAACGGCCACCGGACTCATCCATGTAGTCGCGACGTGCCGCAGCGACGTCGGAGATGGCAGAAGCCATGGGCGAATGAATACCCAGGGCTCGTCGCGTCGTGGTGGTGGCACCGCCGCCGAAGCCCACCAGGACGCCGGCAGCACCGGTACGCATGAGGTGCAAGGCAGGCGTGTAGCCGGCCGCTCCGCCTACGATCACAGGGACGTCAAGTTCGTAGATGAACTGCTTGAGGTTCAGCGGTTCGTGGTTCTTGGAGACGTGCTCAGCAGAAACCGTTGTTCCGCGGATGACAAAGATGTCGACGCCGGCAGCCACCACTGTCTTGTAGTGTTCCTGCGTGCGCTGCGGGGTCAGAGAGCCTGCAACGGTGACGCCTGCGGCACGGATCTCTGCAAGGCGGGAGCTGATGAGTTCGGGCTGGACGGGCGCCTGATAGAGGTCCTGCATGCGGCGGGTAACGGCCGGGCTGCTGGTCTCATCGGCCAGGGCGGCGATCTCGTCAAGGACCTTCTGGGGGTCCTCGTAGCGGGTCCAGAGACCTTCAAGGTCCAGAACACCAAGGCCTCCGAGCCGGCCAAAGGCGATTGCAGTGTCCGGAGACATCACCGAGTCCATGGGTGCCGCGATCACGGGGGTGTCGAACTTGTAGGCGTCGATCTGCCAGGAGACAGAGACGTCCTTCGGGTCACGCGTCCGGCGGTTCGGGACGATCGCGATGTCATCCAGGGAGTAGGCACGACGCCCACGCTTGCCACGGCCAATCTCAATCTCATAAGTCACGGCTCTTACTTTACTGGACCCCTCCCAGAACCCCGATTCGGCAAATAAACACTTCACAAAGTGTGCCAATGGACTCCGGGATGGCTTACCTGATCACGCCACTTCCTAAACTGGACTCAGAACCGCTGAGGAGAAGGCAGTAATGACCACCCAGAACGAAGAAGGCCAGGCGTCGGCCATCACCAACCATGAGCTCATTGCTCCCCTAGCCCTGGAGGAAAACCCCTGGTGAGCTACCAGACCGGCCCCACTCCACTTTCCCGCTCTGCCCTCCCCCTGGACTACTGGCTTTCCACGGAGCTCTCCGCCATTACTCCGGCCGGTGCGCGCTCCCGTCTTCGCGAGATCGCTGATGCGAGGGGTTCCTACATGGGCGCTTGGGCCGCCGGCATTGGCATGGGGGCAGTCCTCATCCTCCTGGGTGTCATCCTCGCCATCCGGTTGGGCACGCTGGTGCCGGTTCCCTCCCTCAGCCTTCCCGGCGCGGCACTCGCCGTGCTCTCCTCCGTCTTCTACCTACGGGTACGGGACCGGTTGCCGCGAACCAGCCGGGCGATCGTCAATCGTGGGCCCGGGAGCCTACGGGGCGCGCTTTCATTCGCGGGGTTCATCCTGATCGCCTTCATAGGGCTGTTCGCCCTCATGGCCAAGCCATCGACGTGGCAGGATCCTGCCGCGCTGCTGACGCTGGCTACGGTTCTTGCCTTCATGGTGTGCCTCCTCGTGGTGGGGATCATCGTCCCGGCCACCATCGCGGGCCGTTCGAGGGAGTCCCTTCGCCGCAAGGCCACAACTGATCCCCATTTCCGGGCGCTACTGGAACAGGACCTCGCCACGTGGCGTGATCCCTACGGCAACGCAGGATACGGCCCGCTCTAATTCTCAGGGGGTGTTCTGGCTGGTTTCGTCCACAGAGAGTTGGGACTCGAACATCCGGAAGTAGCGGCCCCTCAACGCCACCAGCTCCTTGTGGGTCCCCTGCTCCGCAATCCGGCCATCTTCGAGCATGTACACGATGTCGGCCTTCTCGATGGTGGCCAAGCGGTGGCTGATGGCGATGATGGTACTGCTTCGGTCGGCGAAGAGCCTGGTGAAGATACGGTGCTCTGCCAAGGCATCTATGGCTGATGTGGGCTCGTCCATGACCATGAATGAGGCATCCCGGTAGAAGTTGCGCGCCATGGCCAGCCGCTGCCACTGCCCGCCGGACAGCCCACTGCCCTTGCGACCACGCGGGTCCTCCATCCAGTTGCTGACATGGTTTTCCAAGCCGTTGGGCAGTTTGTTGATGAACTCCATGGCTTCGGCGTCAGAGGCCGCCCGCCTGATGCGGTCATCGTTCCGGGGTTGGTCCACGTCGCCGAGGTAGATGTTTTCCGCGGCGGTGGCGAACTCGTACTTCAGGAACTCCTGGCTCAGCACAGCGAGGTGCCTGTGCCAGCTGGTGACGTCGATCCCGGCAAGATCCACGCCGTCGAGCAGTACGTGGCCGGAGTCAGGCCGGTACAGTCCCGCAAGGATACGGATCAGTGTGGACTTTCCCGCGCCGTTTTCGCCGACAATCGCAATGTGCTGGCCCGCCGTGATGGTCATCGAAATGCCCTTGATGACCTCGATGTCGCTTCCGGTATAGCTGAAGCGGATGTCGCGGAGCTCCACGGTGGTGGGCGAAGTGGTCAGGGGTTTTTCGTTGCCGCTGGGAACAGGCAGGGCCATGAACAGCTCATAATCCTTGAGGTTGGCGAGGTCCTCGTCGATGGAACTCAAGGAAGAGACAAGACTGTTGGCCGTGGAAAGTGCCCGGCTCACGATCTGCTGTACGTAGAGGAACTGACCCACCGGCTGGGCCCTGGCGATGATCTGCCCGACCACCCAGATCAGGGAAACCACCTCGGCGCCATACTGCAGGGAGTCCGCAGCCAGCTGTTTGGGAATATACCGCTTCTGGAAATCCAAGCGTCGCTTCTCGTCTGCGTCCCGCAGCCGTGATCGCAGGTCCATCAGGTATCCAACAATGCCGTAGAGCCGCATCTCCGCGATGTGCTGCGGACGAAGCAGGTTCTGTTCGATCATCCGGCGTTGCCGGCGCGAATCCACTTGGGTGTTCCAGTGCGCGATCTGCTCACGCGACAGTTTGAACTGCAGATACACACTGGGCACGATGGCCACCAGGACGATGACGGCGATCCACCAACTGACCAGGACCAGCGCACCGATGGCGAGGATCACGGAGACCAGTTGGGTGAAGATTGCGGCAATCCTGTCCAGCACGCGGGCGTAGGAGTCCGAGAACCGCTTCGCGCGGTCGTAAAGGTCCACCGTTTCCTTGTCGTCGTAACGCCAAAACTCCAGCGCCAGGAAACGCTGGTACATCATGTCCCCTACGATCGCGCCCACCTTGAAGCTCATGAGCTGTTGGATGTAGCGGTCAACGCTGCTGAAGGCACCCCAAAACAACCCCAGCGCAGCAGTGATGACGACGTACAGGATGGCTTGGGGACCGGCGTTGGGATCCCCCGCATAACCGGCTGCCAAGGCTGTGGTGGTCAGGGCGGCGAAGTAGGTGGTGACCAACGGAAGCGTGGCGGAGATCAACGAGCCAAGCACCTTCATGATCACCGCGACGGGTGAGGCCTTGAAGCTCACCTTCAGGACCTGCCCGACGGCGCGTGCATAGGGACGCAGCGCCAGCTTGCGGGGCGGCGTGTTGTTCAGCCGGATGGACTCCGGGTGCCGCGGTTGTGCGGGCTTTTCAGACATGCCCCCAGCCTATTCTCCCGGGCCGACAATTCCGCTTGCCCGTCAACAGCCGGTCCGTTAAAGAACTGTTCCCCGCGGAGGTCTCCGCGGGGAACAGGCGATTCTTAGCGTGAGCCGTAATTGGGGGCTTCCACTGTCATTTGGATGTCGTGCGGGTGCGATTCCTTGAGCCCGGCAGGGGTGATGCGGACGAACTTGCCGCGGGCCTTGAGCTCGGAGATGGTGGGTGCGCCCGTGTAGAACATGGTCTGGCGGAGGCCGCCAACCAACTGGTAGGCAACGGAAGCCAACGGGCCGCGGAAGGCTACGCGGCCTTCGATGCCCTCGGGGATCAGCTTGTCATCGCCGGAGACGTCGGCCTGGAAGTAACGGTCCTTGGAGTAGGACGTGTTCTTGCCGCGGGACTGCATGGCACCGAGGGAGCCCATTCCGCGGTAGCTCTTGAATTGCTTGCCGTTGACGAAGATGAGTTCGCCCGGCGATTCCTCGCAGCCAGCCAGCAGGGAGCCGAGCATCACGGTGTCGGCACCGGCGACCAGTGCCTTGCCGATGTCGCCGGAGTACTGCAGGCCGCCGTCGGCGATCAGCGGAACTCCGGCCGGGATGGCTGCCTTGGCGGATTCGTAGATAGCGGTGATCTGCGGAACGCCGACACCGGCAACAACGCGGGTGGTGCAGATGGATCCGGGGCCAACGCCTACCTTGATGCCGTCGGCGCCGGCGTCGATCAGCGCCTGGGCGCCTTCACGGGTTGCGGCCTGCCCACCGATGATGTCCACGTGGGCAGCAATCGGATCCGACTTCAGGCGGCGGATCATGTCAAGCACGCCCTGGGAGTGACCGTTGGCGGTGTCCACGAACAAAGCATCCACGCCGGCGTCGATGAGCTTCATGGCGCGCTCCCAGCCGTCGCCGAAGAAGCCGATGGCAGCACCGACGCGCAGGCGGCCTTCGTCGTCCTTGGTGGCCAGCGGGTACTGCTCAGCCTTGGTGAAGTCCTTGGTGGTGATCAGGCCCTTGAGGCGGCCCTGCTCATCAACGAGCGGGAGCTTCTCGATCTTGTTGGTGGCCAGCTTGTGCGAGGCTTCCTCGCGGCTGATACCCACGTGCCCGGTAATGAGCGGCATCTTGGTCATGGCGTCGCTGACGCTGCGCAGCGGGAATTCCGACTCCGGAATGAAGCGGGTGTCGCGGTTGGTGACGATGCCCAGCAGGCGTCCGTCAGCATCCACCACCGGAAGGCCCGAAACACGGTAACGGGAACACAGTTCGTCCAGTTCCTGGAGCGTGGCCTGGGGGCCAATGGTCAGTGGGTTGGTGATCATACCGGACTCGCTGCGCTTGACGCGGTCAACGTGCTCGGCCTGGTCATCAATGGAGAGGTTGCGGTGCACCACACCCAAGCCACCCTGACGGGCCATGGCAATGGCCATGCGGGATTCTGTCACCGTGTCCATGGCAGCGGAGAGCAGCGGGGTCTGCACGGAGATGCGCTTGGAGATGCGGGACGACGTGTCCGCGTCGGACGGAATGACATCGGTGTGTCCGGGGAGCAACAGGACGTCGTCGTACGTCAGGCCAATGAGGCCAAAGGGATTGTGTTCGGGCTGGGTCATGAGTGTGCGCCTCTTACCTGGGTTCTTGGGGGCTTAACTGGTAGGGGTTGCAACTGATGACCAGCCCGTCATTACGGGACTGGCCTGTGCATCGGTACTTCGGCATGGGTACTGCGTGGGAGAAAGTGCTGCCGGGTATTGAATAAATAGTAGAACCTTCGCGCCTATCGCCATATTCCGCGACGCCCCAGTGTGAGCAACAGCACTGGCGGCAGGCCGGCGTCGCGCGTGTCGGAGCCCGGCCGCAGGCCGAACCCAACCGAAGGACGAAACTAGCCGCCGGACCATCCCGTGGCGGCCAGGAGGCGCTCTTCAAACATGGGAATCATGCTCTGCACGTACGTTTTGGTGAGGTGGTTGTCGTCCTTGTAGACATAGACGTTGCCCACCACGGCCGGACATGTCCCCTGCTCGCAGATGAAATCGCTCATGTCCATCAGGTAAAGCCGCTCCACCTTGCCCAGGTAATCGTCCAAGGGCGACGACGCCGCCAAGGACTCCTCGAGCGGGGCATTGCAGTCCGGCGAATCGGGTCCCTTCTTCTGCACGCATTCAGGCATGTTGATGCTGAACCGCGGATTGTCACGGACACCCACAACATCGATGCCGGCATCCGTGAACGGCTGGATTCCCTCGAGGTACCCGGGGACTTCCGTCTCGAAAGGCGCCGTGACGTGCGTGAGGGAAGCAACGGTGAACACGGCATCCGGCTTATGTTCCATGACATAGGCGGCACTGGCCTGGTTGAACTCGTTGCACTCCTGAGTCCGTTCAGGGGACTCTGCCCCGAACCGGCAGCTGCCCTTCAGGAGCGTGACCACTTCCCATCCATGCTGCTTGGCAATCGGGCCCAGGGCAGCCATGTACTGCTGGGCATGCGAATCGCCGAGCACCACGATTTCCTTGGTGACTTCCTCGGGCTCCTCGTTCTGCAGGCACCCTTCCAACAGAGGGTCCGACGGCACATTGTCGCCCGTGCAGAGTCCGTCGATGTCTGCCCACTCGTCCTTCATGGCAGCCGGTGCCGGGATGATCATGGCTTCCTGCGTGGGTGCGCCGACGTACTCCGGGGACAGGGCTGCGGCTCCCGGGGTCAGTTCCTTGGGCTGGTCCGCGATCGCTGCGCCTTCCGCCGCAATGGCGCCCTGCCACGCGGTGACGGGCAGCGCCAGCAGCGCACCGCAGCAGGCAATCACGACGGCGGCACGCCAGGACCGTACGTCGGGCCACTCCCAGCGGCGCATTGGTACTTCCACGTACTTGGTGGTGGCCACGGCCAGCAGCATGGAGGCGGCCATGATGCCCAGGCCCTGGAGGAGGTTGGGTGAAGTTGCCCCGGAAACCAACAGGAAGAAGACAAGGACAGGCCAATGCCAGAGATAGAGGGCATAGGAGTTATCGCCCACCAGGACCAGCGGCCGCGAGCTAAGGAGGCGATCCACGCCGAAACGGCTGCCGCTCTGTCCTGCCACGATGACTGCCGCGGCGGCGAGGGTGGGCCACAGCGCCACGAACCCCGGGAAAGAGCGATCCACGGTCAGGACCAGACCGCAGGCGAGCATGGCGGTGATCCCGGTCCACCCAAGGAAGACGCGGAGCCGGCGTCCAGGCTTCAGGTAAGGCAGGGCCAGCGCCAGCAAAGAGCCCAGGGCGAATTCCCACAGACGTGCGCGGGTATCGAAGTAGGCGTACTCTTGGTTGCTGGCGGTCTGCTCGATGGAGAAAGCAAGCGAGGCGACGAACACTGCCCCGAACGCCATGAACAGCAATGCCCGGTGGGCAACAGCCTTCCGGCCCGGGAAAAGCCTGGCCAACTGCGGCTGCAACAAAGCAACGGCGGCGAAGACCAGCGGCCACAGAATGAACACCTGGCCTTGGACGGACAGGGACCAGAAATGCTGGAGCGGGCTGGCCCCCGAATGATCCTGGGCGTAGTAGTCCACGGCCGTGTCGGCCAACTGCCAGTTCTGCCGGTACAACAGCGACGCCCACGCCTCAGCGAGGACATCCGGCCAGCGGCTCTGGGGGATGAAGGCCCAGGTGGCTGTCAGGACACCCAACAGGACCACGACGACGGCGGGCAGCAGCCGCTTGAAGACGTGGAGCCAGTGCCGCAGGAGCCGTAAGGGCTTATGGCTTTCCAGTTTGCGCGTGAACGACAACGTCAACAGGAATGCCGAGATCAGCAGAAAGACGTCCACACCGCCGGAGACCCGGCCAAGCCAAATATGGTAGGTCGCCACCATCAGAACAGCCAGTGCGCGCAGTCCTTGGACCTCCGGACGGAAGCCGGCTTTCGACGTCGTGCGTTTCTGTCCGGCGGCGGGTGCCGTTTCGGTAGCTTGTGTGTCCATCATCGCTGCCACCCGGTCGCGGCAAACCACCTTTCTTCAAACATCTCGGCCATGCTGGTCACATATGTCCTGGACAGGTGGTTGTCATCCAAGTACACGAACATGTTGCCCACCACGCTCGGACACGTGATGCCATCGCACAGCAGGTCGGTCATGTCCAGGAACGCGGCGCTGCCAAAGCTCCCCTGCACGGCAGCGAACGGGCTTTCCGTGGCGAGGACGTCGGGCTGGTCAGACTTGCAGTCAGCGCTGTCCATGCCTTTGGACAAGGCACATTCGGTGACGTTGTAGTCGTACCGCGGGTTGTCACGGATAGCCACAACCTCAATGCCGAGGTCGTTGAAGTTGGTGACCGTCTGCTCAAAGCCGTACACCAACTGCTCATCGGGCGATGACGGCGATGCCATGGTTCCCACCATGAAAACAGCGTCCGGCGCTTGGGCCGCGGCGTACTTGAAGGCGGCGGCGTTGAAGTCGTTGCAGCCGTCCTCGGCGTCGGGGTTGTCCGGCATGAAATGGCATCCGCCCAGCAAGAGGGCGGTTACCTTCCAGTGTTCGGCCTCGGCAAGGGGGCCAAGTGCGGCCAACCATTGCTGCGAGTGCGAGTCGCCCAGCACCAGGATGTCCTTGACGGCGTCGTCGTCCGCCACGGCGTTCTGCTGGCATTTATCCTGCAGCATCTTTTCGTCCGGTTTCGACCCGCCCTCGCACGGTCCTGCGAGAGTTGCCCAGTCCTCCGGCAATTGCTCAGCCGTGGGAAGGGTCTTCGCACCGTCGCTGACCAGGTCAACGTATCCGGGGACGAGTGCGTGGGCGCCAGGGTTGTCATTGAAAGCCTGCGCCTGGGCCGCTTTGAGGTCCAGGTCCTGCTTGTACTGGAACCCCAAGAGCGGCGCGCACGCCACGGCAAGGCAGGCGGCGATGGCGATGGCAGAGCGGCGGCGCTTGACCTCGGGCCATTTCCATTCACGGAACGGCTTCTCCACATACTTGGTGGTTAGGAAAGCCAACGTGAGCGCCAGCGCGATGATGGCGGTTCCCGACAACCAGCCTGCGTGGTCCTTGCCGCTCCAGGCCAGGGCGATCACCAAAATGGGCCAGTGCCACAGATAGAGGGCATAGGAGTTGTCGCCCAACCGAACCAGGAACTTTGAACTCAGGATCCTGTCCACGCCGAAGCGGCTCCCGGTCTGGCCGGCGGCAATGACGGCGACTGCCGCGAGCGTGGGCCACAGCGCAACGAATCCGGGGAACGCCGTCTGCACCTGGAGCAGGATCCCACACGTGAGCATCGCAACCACACCGATCCACCCCATGACCACTCGCACGGGCTTCGCGAAGTTCAAGCCCGGGATGATCAGTGCAAGCAAGGTACCGAGGGCGAACTCCCAGAGCCGCGCAAAGGTGTCGAAGTAGGCCACAGCCTGGTTGCTGGCAGTAAAGATCACTGAGTACGTGAGGGATATGACGAAAATGATCGCGAAAACGTAAGCGAGAGTGGCCCGGTACCGCAGGCTGAACCTGCGGCAAATAAGCGCAACGGTGGCGAAAATGACGGGCCATAAGATGAAAACCTGGCCTTGGATGGACAGGGACCAGAAGTGCTGCAGAGGACTGGCGAGGCTGTGGTCGGTTGCGTAGTAATTGACCGCCAGGCCTTGGAGGAGCCAGTTTTCGAAGTAGAACAGTGCGGCCCACGACTGGTGGACCACCTCCACCCAGCGTGTTGGTGGGAGGAAGGCGAACGTCGCCGCGAGCGTACTCAAGAGGACCACGACGACGGCGGGGAGCAGCCGCCGGAACAGGTGCAGCCAGTGCCGCAAGAGGTCCATGGGGCGGCCCTGCTTGTAGCGTCCGGTGAACTGCAGCGTCATGAGGAACGCTGAGATAAGGAGGAAGACGTCCACGCCTCCGGAAACCCGGCCAATCCAGATGTGGTAGCTCACCACCATGAGGACGGCGAGGGACCGAAGGCCCTGGATTTCGGGGCGGAACTTCGACTTTGCAACGGGTCCGGAAGGCCGCCTGCCGGCACGGGCAGGGGCTGGGATCGTTGGCATAGTCACGTTAGGCAGTTCCTCAAAGCTGTGGCACAAAGCATCAATCATACGCGGATTGGCGGCCCCAACCCAGTCGGGACAGCTTTCTGGACCGGCTTCCGAGGCTTAATTAGCTCAGGTCAGCCTATGGATTTTCCCAGCCCTGCCTGTGCGTGGCCTGTGCCCGGATCACCGCAAACCACACCATGCGGAACTACGCTGGAGCCGGGTCGAAGGAAGGACATCCATGATCGTGCAACTGCGCCTCTGCGTGCCTGCGGACTTGTCCGAGGCCGTCCTTGAATGCTGCTCAGGTCAAACCGGCGCCGCGGAGGTGGCACTTCACAAAGGCGCGTCCGTGGTACCGCCCGGCGACGTGATCACCGTCCAGATCGCCCGGGAATCCGCGGAAGGGCTGATCGGGCGGCTTCATGCCCTCAAGGTTCCGGACCTGGGCTCAATCTCCGTCTCGTCACCCGACTTGGTCTTGTCCAAGCGCGCCGACGACGCCGAGAAGGCAGCGCCCGGCGAATCGGCAGACGCCGTCATTTGGGACGAGGTTTCCAGGCAAACGGGCGAGGACTCAAAACTGACGTGGAGCTTCCTGGCATTCCTGGTGATTGCTACACAGTTGGCAGCGATCGGAATTGTGACCGATTCAACGATCGCAATTGTGGGTGCCATGGTGGTTGGGCCGGAGTTTGGACCCCTTGCCGCGTTGGCGGTGGGACTGGTGGAACGGAAGTGGCGATTGGTACGGGCCTCGCTGCTCGCCCTTGCTGTTGGCTTTCCCCTGTCCATGGTGGTCACCGCAATTGCCGCATGGTTGTCCGTACCCCTTGGGTTGTTTCCGGACGACACACTCGAGCGCGGATCCGCCGTCGAGTTCATTTACCATCCGGGCCCATACTCGCTGATAGTGGCTGCACTCGCGGGCGGGGCGGGAATGCTCTCCATGATCACGCATCGATCCTCAGCGCTGGTGGGTGTCTTCATTTCCGTCACTACTGTTCCGGCTGCCGGCTATGTTGCCGTCGCCCTGGTGCTGGGTGAATACAGCAAAGCGGCAGGATCAGCCATGCAGCTGGCACTCAACCTGGTAGGAATCGTGTCAGCTGCAGCTGCTGTGTTGCTGTTCTACCGGCTCGTCGGCAAGCGGGTCTCCCTGGCCCGGCGACCATCCGCCTCAGGACGACGCGCTGACATGGGCCGACGCTCCTTTGCCAACCGGCGGGCCAGGTAGCGGGCATCGCGGGTAACTCCGGGAAGTGTTGCCGACGCGGCAGCGAACAGGAACTCCTGGCCGATGAAGTACACGCCTGGAACGTCGTTGGCCACTCCCCTGGTCTGCCTCGGCTCACCTCGATCGTCGAACACCGGCAGCTTCACCCACGAGTAATCCTCGTGATAGCCCGTGCACCAGATAACGTTTGCGGCCTCGACCCGTGTCCCATCATCCAAGACCGGCAAACCGTGTGAAACCCCCTCCAATCTGGGGCCAAGCTGGACTCCGGCGGCCGCCAAGTCCTTGGTCTTTGTCCTGATCAGCGGGGCAGCCATGCTCTTAAAACCCGGAGCTGCCTTTCGTCCGATGGGCGTGTTGAGCGTGAGGACATGGACACCAAGGAATTTGACGACCGGCAAGGCAAAACGCGCCGCTGTCCGGCCGTGGCGCATCGGCATCTCGCCACTGGGCTTGCCGGCAAGCACAGTGTGATGGGATCGCCCGAGCTCAAACGCGATCTCCGCCCCGGAGTTTCCCAGGCCGACCACCAGCACAGTTCCAGCCTGCAGTTGACCCGGGTTCTTGTAGTCCTGTGAATGCAGCTGGACAATCGCTTGATCCAGCTCTCCCGCGAAGGGTGGCTGCTTCGGAATACGGTGTCCGCCCGTGGCAATCACCACGTTGCGGGCGTGCCAGGTGCGGTCCCCTGCCCGGACTGCGAAAACATCACCGTCGGCTACGATTTCGTCCACACGGGTGCTTGCAACGAAGGGTAGGTCGAAGCGGCGTACATAGTCCTCCAAGTAATCGGCCAACTGATCCTTGGTTGGGAAAGCCAGGCGGTCGCCGGGGAATGGACTGCCCGGAAGGCCGTCATACTTGGCGGGTGTGAAGAGTTTGAGGGAGTCCCACCGCTGCCGCCAGGCCTCCCCCGGCCTCTTGTATTGATCCAGGATCAGGAAGTCCCGCCCTTCCCGGGCCAGCCAGAACCCGAGCGCGAGCCCGGCCTGGCCACCTCCCACGATCACGGTGTCCATTTCTGTGTCCTGATGCGCTTCCATGGCTGTTCCCCTTCCATCTGTGGTGCTGCCTGGGTGCTGATACAGCCAAGATATTGCTGCGGACTCCGCCACCGCGTCGGCCGAATTGCGCATACCAGGAGCCGGGGCATGGGTATTCCTACCCACCAACTGAGGGAAATTCAGCGAATCAGGCCGTGCTCAAAGGCGTAGCTGGTGGCAGCCGCCCTGGACGGCACAGCGAGCTTGGAAAAGATATTGCTCAGGTGCCGGGCCACGGTTTTCTCGCTGAGATACAGCTCGCGTGCAATCGCTTTGTTCGCCAGGCCACCGGCGACGAGCCGCAGGACTTCCACTTCCCGCACCGTCAGTGAGGACGGGTCCTTGGGTTTGTGACCGGCAAGTTCCAAGACTTCGGCCGCTGCCGGGGTTGCCCCCAGATCAGCGAATTCAGCTGTGGCCGCCTCGTACTCCATGGCCGCCGAGTCCACATCGCCCAATGCTGCGCACGCCCGGCCGGCAAGGACCCGGCATCGTGCAGCCTGATAGGGGGCTTCCAAGCTGTACCAAATCCGCCAAGCCCTCCTCGATGCTTGAAGCGAGCCCGCGGGATCGCCCTCGGCAAGCAGCACATGGGCTGAGGCCAGGGAAGCAAACGCCAACTCCAAGGGCCGGCTTTCACTGTGCAACGGTGCAGACAACTCATCTGAGGCGGCCCTTGCGGCGGCCACGTCTCCTGCGGCAAGCTCGATGTCCACGACGGCGGGGAGCAGCCGGCGACGGTTGGCCGGATCCGCGCCGGACAACGCCCGGCGCATGGTGTTTTTCGCCTGTGCCGTTTTGTGCTGGACCAGGTGGAGGTACGCGATTCCCGGGACGGGTTCGAAGCCTGTCTCTGCAGCCTTTGCATAGGCACGACCTGCGTCGTCCAACCACCCCGTCAGACGAAGAACTTCGCCCTGCTGGTACCAGCTGCCGAAGGTGGCATCCGGGTCACCCTTCCTGATCCGCCCCTCGGCCGCCCGTGCAACGGACAGGGCTTCGTCCCAGGCACCATGGAGGATGAGCAACTCTGCACGGTTTGCCTGGCACTGGCCACTGAACATCACCATGTCCGGACGTTCGCCGCACCACCGTTCCAGTGCGGCCGTCCACTCCTGGGCCCTGTGGACGTCCTGGGCCAGGCGGCAACTTCCCAGAACGGCGCAGTAGATGATTCCCGCAGGTATGGGAGAGACTTCTCCGGAAGTCACCGACACCATGACCTCGTCAAGGAGTTCCAGCCCCTCATCCATGCGTCCAAGTGAAACCCGTGAGGTGCCCACTCCGAGCATTCCCATCGCTTGGAGATCGCGGTCATGGAGGAGGGTGCCAATCTCCAATGCCCTGCCGAACACACCGTGCCCGGCTTCAGGGTCGCCCGCCCTCAACAAACCCAGTCCGGCAGGAATGAGGAGGTAGCCTTCCGCGGAACTGGGGCCGGCCAGGCCCTCAAGCAAATGCTTCGCGCGGGCCAACCATCCTTGTCCGAGTGCCTGCTCGCCCATGTCCATGAGGAACATGACCAGCCAAGCGGCGCATCGCGCTGCACTGTTCGCGTCCCCCATGGTCAGGTATTCGTCGTGCGCCCGGGTCAGATACTGCACACTCTCCGTGTTCAGTCCGAGCAGCATGGCCACCGAAGCAACCAGTTCGATGTCCTGGGGAGGCAGTCCGCCTTCGGCGTCCGCGCGGACAAGGCAATCAAGGGCATCACTCCAGCGGCGTTCGGAGTATGCCGAGCGTCCCAGGTCCAAGTCTGTATCCGGAGCTGTCATGGCTCACCCTGCGGGTGGTGGCGGCCCGGTTGGTACCCAAGCCGCAGCGTTTAGCGTCAGGTTACCGCCGCCGTCGAACGCCGACAATAGCGTCGCCGCGCCGCAGGTGACGACAAAAAACCCCGGTCACCAACGTGACCGGGGTTCCTTGGACAGGCTGCTAGTGGCTGTGGCCTGCGTGTGCGTCTTCTTCCTCAGCCGGCTTCTCGACAACCAGGGTCTCGGTGGTGAGAACCAAGGCAGCGATGGAAGCGGCGTTGCGGAGAGCGGAACGGGTGACCTTGACGGGGTCGATCACGCCAGCGGCGATCAGGTCCTCGTACTCGCCGGACTTGGCGTTGAAACCGTGGTTGGCTTCCAGCTCGGAAACCTTGGCAACAACCACGAAGCCGTCGAAGCCGGCGTTCTGGGCGATCCAACGCAGCGGCTGGATCAGGGCGCGGCGGACGATGCCCACAGCTGCTGCTGCGTCACCTTCCAGTGCCTTGACGGCCGGGGACTCGTCCAGTGCCTTGAGGGCGTGGATGAGGGCGGAACCGCCGCCGGAGACGATGCCTTCTTCGAGGGCTGCGCGCGTGGAGGAAACAGCGTCCTCGATGCGGTGCTTCTTTTCCTTCAGCTCAACCTCGGTGGCTGCGCCAACCTTGATCACGCCGATGCCGCCGGCCAGCTTGGCCAGGCGTTCCTGCAGCTTTTCCTTGTCCCAGTCGGAGTCCGTCCGGGTGAGCTCAGCACGCAGCTGTGCTACGCGGTCGGCGACGTCCTGGGCCGTACCGGCTCCGTCCACGATGGTGGTGTTGTCCTTGGTTACCGTGATGCGGCGCGCGGTACCGAGTACTTCGAGGCCAACGGTGTCCAGTGTCAGGCCGAGGTCCGGGGAAACAACCTGGGCTCCCGTAAGCGTGGCGATGTCCTGGAGCATGGCCTTGCGGCGGTCGCCGAAGCCCGGAGCCTTGACGGCAACAACGTTGAGCGTGCCGCGGATGCGGTTGACGATCAGCGTGGAAAGGGCTTCGCCTTCGATGTCTTCAGCAATGATGAAGAGCGGCTTGTTGGCCTGCAGGGCCTTCTCCAGAAGCGGCAGGAAGTCCTGCAGCGAGGAGATTTTGCCCTGGTTGATCAGGATGAGGGCGTCTTCGAGGACGGCTTCCTGGCGCTCTGCGTCGGTGACGAAGTACGGGGACAGGTAGCCCTTGTCGAACTGCATGCCTTCGGTCAGAACCAGCTCGGTCTGCGTGGTGGAGGACTCTTCAATGGTGATGACACCGTCCTTGCCAACCTTGCCGAACGCTTCGGCAAGGAGCTCGCCGACCTCGTCGCTCTGCGCGGAGATGGCTGCAACGCTGGCAACCTGGGTGCCTTCGACTTCGCGGGCGTTCTCCAGGAGGCGGGCGGCGATGGCTTCAACGGAAACCTCGATGCCGCGCTTGATCTCGCCCGGAGCGGCGCCGGCAGCAACGTTGCGCAGGCCTTCCTTGACCAGGGCCTGGGCAAGCACGGTGGCTGTGGTGGTGCCGTCGCCGGCGACATCGTTGGTCTTGGTGGCTACTTCCTTGGCCAGCTGGGCGCCAAGGTTCTCGTAGGGGTCGTCAAGCTCAACTTCGCGGGCGATGGTGACGCCGTCGTTGGTGATCGTGGGAGCGCCCCACTTCTTGTCCAGCACGACGTTGCGGCCGCGCGGGCCAAGCGTCACCTTGACAGTGTTGGCGAGCTTGTCGATACCGGCCTCAAGAGACCGGCGGGCAGCATCGTTAAAAGCAAGCTGCTTTGCCATGGTTGTGTCCTTTCAAGACAGAAAACCCGCACCGCTGACGGTCGGAATGATTCCAACTCGGCGGCGGTGCGGGGCTCCGGGAAGTTACTTTACGACGATCGCAAGGACGTCGCGGGCGGACAGAACGAGGTACTCGTTGCCGCCGGTCTTGACTTCGGTTCCACCGTACTTGGAGTAGATGACGACGTCGCCAACAGCTACGTCAACCGGTACGCGGTTACCGTTGTCATCGAAGCGGCCGGGGCCGATTGCAACAACTTCGCCTTCCTGCGGCTTCTCCTGTGCGGAGTCCGGAATTACCAGGCCGGAAGCCGTGGTCTGCTCTGCTTCGAGCGGGCGAACAACAATACGATCCTCAAGAGGCTTAATCGAGACCGACACTCGGACTCTCCTTTTCATGAGCTGATTCATGGACTAAGAACTAGGGTGCCGGAGCGTACAACCGTCGTCGCGGTGCCGGAAGACGCTTGGCGTGATTAGCACCCTCCGGGGGAGAGTGCTAACAAGACTCTATGTAAGTGGTTAGCACTCGGTCAAGGTGAGTGCCAGCATTTCGTCATGGGTGAACGTCCATCAACGGCCGGTGAGGTCGTCCAGATCGTAGTCTTCGCCGTCGTCGTCCTCATCAAGCGGTGCATTGCCGCGGTTCAGGTACAGCAGCACGGCAGAAGCAACAGCGACGACGCCGGCAATCACCAGGGTGATAATGCCACCGGTCCGGGCGCCGCTGTAGAGCTCGCGAATGTCGCGTGCCTCGTCGGTGGCGTCGTTGACGCTTTTCCCGGCCACCGAATACGTGGCCGCATTAAAAGAATCCAGCGCGAAGATAATGATCAGCAGGCCGATGCAAACCACCGCGATCACGGCCCCCGCGATGAGGGCGGGTCGGGCAAACTTTGTGATGGTGGAGGGTTGCGGGGCTGCGTTGTCGTCCATGAAAACAACCCTATCTGGCTGATTCGCAAGTCACGTTGTCAAGTGCCGCGCCGTTAGGCTTGATCCCATGCCTCACGCACCGCAGGAACAGATCGCACCCTTGCTGACCACCGAAGGATGGGAACTTCTTGCCTCCTTGGGGCCTTACCGGGAGTCCGAGGCATTCAGCGTCAACGCCGATCTCCGGAAGGCAGGCCACTCCCCTGAACTCGTGGCGGCGGTCCTGACCCAATCACGGTTGAGGACCCGTGCGGAAGCCAAGTTTGGCGAGTTCGCGCGCCAGATGCTGTTCACCCAGGCCGGCTTGGAACAGGCCACCCGGTTGAACGTCGCTGCCCGGCACGCCGAACGTTTCGCCAAGGCCGGCATCACCCACGTGGCAGACCTTGGATGCGGGCTCGGTGCCGATTCGATGGCGATGGCCTCCATGGACATTGCCGTCACGGCCGTGGAAATGGATGAAACCACAGCTGCGTGCGCCACCATCAACCTCATGCCTTTCCCGCACGCCACCGTGGTGCACTCCGATGCCACGTCCGTGGAACTGGACGGGATCGACGGCGTGTGGCTGGATCCGGCCCGGCGCACCACCTCCACATCGGGGACAAAGCGGATCTGGGACCCGGAAGCGTTCTCCCCGCCGCTGTCGTTCGTGGAGCGCCTGGCGGCCACCGGCCGCGCCATCGGCGTCAAAATGGGTCCGGGCATCCCCCACGACTCCGTGCCATCGGGCTGCGAAGCCCAGTGGGTCTCGGTGGGCGGCGACGTCACCGAAGTCACCTTGTGGTTCAACGCAGTGGCCCGCCCAGGCGTGCGTCGGGCCGCCCTGGTCATTGGCAGCCAGGGCGCAGCCGAAATCACCAGCGGCGAGGATTTCGACGGCGGTCCGGTGGCCGCCGTCGGGCCCGTTGAAGGTTTCTTGTACGAGCCCGATGGTGCGGTGATCCGCGCAGGCCTGGTGGCCGACGTCGCTGAGCGGCTCGGCGGGCACCTGGTGGATGAGCACATCGCCTACATCTGCGCACCCGAACTGCATGACACTCCATTTGCCCGCGCCTACAAGGTGCTCGAAGTGATGCCCTACAACGTCAAGGCCCTCAAAGCCTGGGTGAAAAACAATGGCATCACCGTGCTGGACATCAAGAAGCGCGGCACGGCAGTGACCCCGGAGGAGCTACGGAAGCAGTTGCTCCCCGCCAAGCCATCCAAGGGCAAGGACGCGAAAACAGCCACCCTGGTCCTCACCAGGATCGGCGAGGAGAGAGTGGCTGTTGTGGTGGAGCCGGTCTCGGTCTAGCCCGGGTCAGCGGCGCGAGAACTCCGAAGCTTCGCGGACCTGGGCAGCACCGGGGCGCACGCCTGTGTACAACACGAACTGTTCTTCTGCCTGGATGGCGATGACCTCGGCCCCGGTGATCACCTTCTTGCCGGCGTTCCGGGCCGCAGTGATGAGCGGAGTCTCCGAGGGCAGCGCAACGACGTCGAACACTGCCTGGGCAGCGGCAATCGCAGCGTCGTCGAAGGACTGTGCGGTCTCATCTTCACCTGCCATTCCGAGCGGTGTGACGTTGATGATGAGGTCCGCAGTTGAACCATTGACGTCGTCCTGCCACCCAAATCCGTACAGGTCCGCAAGGGCACGGCCAGTGGTTTCGTTGCGGGCAACGATGGTGACGGCGGTGAATCCCGCGTCACGGAGGGCTGCGGCCATGGCTTTGGCCATGCCGCCGGCACCGCGTAGCAGAACAGTGTGGCTCTGGGGAACCTGGTGGTCCTTCAAAAGCCTTGCGATAGCGATGTAGTCCGTGTTGTAGGCCGTGAGCACGCCGTCATTGTTCACGATGGTGTTCACCGAATCAATGGCCTTGGCCGATGGGTCCATCACGTCAACCAGGGGGATGACGGCCTCCTTGTAGGGCATGGACACCGCGGCGCCCCGAATCGGGAGGCCGCGGATGCCAGCCACTGCGAGCGTGATGTCCGCCGGGGCGAACGCCTTGTAGACAAAGTTCAAGCCGAGCAGATCGTACAAATAGTTGTGGAACCGGGTACCGATGTTGCTGGGCCGGGCCGCGAGCGAAATGCACAGGGACATGTCTTTGTTCAGGATTGGCATTCCCCCATTAAACAACGCCCATTAACCCTGCCGCTTAGCCTTGCCGCGCCTTCATCCGAGGGTTGTTCTTGTTGATCACGAATGTGCGTCCACGACGCCGGACGATCTGTGCCCCGGGAATCTTCTTGAGGGCTCGCAGCGAGTTCCTGACCTTCATGGTGTTTCTCCTTCTATTGGGGTGGGTTGGCGTGTTGGGTTGGCATGGGCTTAGAGGGCGTCGCTGAGCTCCAGGGGGTCGTCCCAGACCTCGAAGCCCAGTTCCATCTCCGCCTCGGTGAGTTGGCAGCCGTCCAGGAGCCCGCGGATCTCCCCCGCGTCGATGTCCTCGCAGCGCCCGGTGATGGCCAGGACCGTGCCGCGGTCGCCATGATGCGGATGCCAGTCCAGGAAAGCGTCGACGTCGGCGCCCGGCTTTCCGGCGTGGGCCTGTCCAGGTGCGGCAGCAGCCGAGTCGGCCAGCCACCTCCCCGTACTTTCGAGCCAGACCCTCGGCCCGATTCCCTGGACCGCGATGCGGGTGGCGGGAGCAGACGCAATCCACAGGCGGCCACGCATCCAATGGGTGCCTACGGCCAGTTGGGGCAGCGCATCACGGAAGCGCCCCGGATGCAACGGACGGCCTGCTTTGTGGAGCACCGTCCGGAAGGAACCTGACGTTTCGCTAACGGGAACACGTACGACGCCGGGCCGGTTACGGGCCGCTGCTTCGGCGTCGTCGAAGCATCCCGGCCGGAAGTCCCCTGCCGAACCAACCACGTTTGCATGGGGGGCCAACTGGCCAAGAAGTTCCAGTCCCAGCAGCCATGCCGCCGACCCCTCGCGCGGTTCCCCGGTCAATACTGCGCCCAAGCCGGGTCGAACCATCACGGTGTCCACCTGCCCAAACTCCCCGATCAGGAATTCGCCGCTGGTGCGCTCGTCCTGTGGCATGGAGGTGAACCCGGATTCGAACAGGGTGTGACGGTCCCAGATGTGGTCGTCCAGGTCCACGGGGTCCAAGGCGAGCACGGCGTTGTCTATGACGGCGGGCCGGCTGAGGCCGCGGCGAAGCTCTGCTACGGCCATTCCGGCCGCGACTCCGGGTGGCAAGCCGAGGACCACGTGGTCGAAACCGCAGGCGGCGAGGCGTTCCGCCGTCGGGACTACATCCAACCTGACTGTGCAGCTGAGGCAGCCATGTTCCAGGACTGTGGTTTCGCGTTCAAACAACTGGCCGCCACGGTACACCCGCCGCAGGACCAACGAGCCATCCAGGAGGTCATGGAGGACCACGACGGAATTGGCGTGGGTCCGGCCGAGCCGTTCAGTGGTGGCCTCACGGCATTGGCTGTCCAGGGAACTGACGACTGTGAGGTGCATGCGTCGACTCTAATGAGAATCATTATTATTAGCAAATGACGGCTCCTTTGCCCCACCAATCTGCCGATATCACCGGTGTTCCGGCTGCATTAGACTTGATCCGACCGCTGGCGGCCCCGCAGCGGGGAACCGCGCCCGGGTGGGAGAACACAATGAGGGGACTACGTGCAGATTGATTTTGCGCCATCCAGGCAATCGACACTGGGTGTGGAATGGGAGTTGGCGCTCGTCAATGCACGCACCGGGGAACTGGTATCCGTCGCGAACGATGTCCTCAAAGGCGTTTCCGCCAACCACCCCGACCTCAACGAGGACGACGAACACCCCCACATCAAGCGCGAGCTGCTCCTCAACACCGTTGAACTCGTCACGGGGATCTGCGAAACGGTCAAGGACGCCAAGGAAGACCTCAGCCGCTCCCTCGCCGCTGTCCGCGAAGTCACTGACCCCATGGGTGTTGAAGTGTTTTGCGCTGGAAGCCACCCCTTCAGCCCGCCCTTGCTCCAGCCCGTGACGGACAAAGAGCGCTACGCCAAACTGATTGAGCGGACCCAATGGTGGGGCCGCCAAATGGTGATCTACGGCGTTCACGTGCACGTGGGCATCGACCGCCGCGACAAAGTGCTCCCCATTCTGGACGGCCTGGTCAACTACTTCCCCCATTTCCAGGCGTTGTCCGCATCCAGCCCCTACTGGGCCGGGGAAGAAACCGGCTACGCGTCCCAGCGAGCCCTCATGTTCCAGCAGCTACCCACTGCAGGGCTGCCCTTCCAGTTCGACACGTGGGAGGCATACGAGTCCTACGTCCAGGACATGTTCACCACTGGCGTCATCGACTCCACGTCCGAAATCCGCTGGGACATCCGGCCCGTTTCCAACCTGGGCACCATTGAGATGCGCATCTGCGATGGCCTTGCCACGCTTGAAGAAGTGGGTGCCATTGCTGCGCTGACCCAGTGCCTGGTGGACGAGTTCTCCTCCATCCTGGACGCCGGCGGCACCATCCCCACCATGCCTCCGTGGCATGTGCAGGAGAACAAGTGGCGTGCCGCACGGTACGGCCTGGAAGCCATCATCATCCTCGACGCCGAGGGCAACGAGCAGCTTGTCACGGAGCACCTTGCGGAAACCGTCGAGCGGCTGGGTCCGGTGGCAGCAAAGCTCGGCTGCTCCGAAGAACTGGCCGACGTCTTGAAGATTGTCGAACGCGGAGCCAGCTACCAGCGCCAGCGGCGGGTTGCCGCTGAGCACAACGGAGACCTGCAGGCAGTGGTCATGGACCTCGTCCAGCAAATGCGCAAGGGTCCCGACGCCTAAGTCGCCGGTTGGGTGCCTTCCCGGGCAGGAAAAGCCTGGGCGGGCACCGACACAGTAGTCACCGGCATCGAGGAATCGGGCGCGAAAGAGACACCGCTCGGGCCGATGCCTGCCATGATCAGCTGGGCACCGAGGGCCGCCACCATGGCCCCGTTGTCCGTACAGAGGTCCAGCGGCGGCACATGCAGCGTGATTCCAGCTGAGGTACAGCGCTGCCCGGTCAGTTCCCGGAGCCGCGAGTTGGCTGCCACTCCCCCGCCAAGGAGGACGTCGGTGATGCCGTTTTCCTTGCAGGCCAGGACGGCCTTTGAACTGATGACGTCAACCACGGCTTCCTGGAAAGCCGCTGCGATGTCGGCCACCGGCACTTCCTCGCCACGGGCCTCGAACTGTTCCACGCACCGGGCCACGGCTGTCTTCAAGCCGCTGAACGACCAGTCGTAGCGGTGCGGGCCCTTGTCCTCGGCGGTCCCCATGTACTTGGGCTGGGTAAGGCCGCGCGGGAACCGGATGGACTTGGGGTTGCCCTGACGCGCCAGTTTGTCGATGGCAGGCCCACCCGGGTAACCGAGGCCAAGGATGCGGGCAACTTTGTCATAGGCCTCACCGGCGGCATCGTCGATGGTTGAGCCAAGCAGCTCAACGTCGTCAGTGATGCTCCTGATGCGCAGGATTTCGGTATGCCCACCTGATACCAGCAGAGCTCCGAGGTTCCCGGGCAGCTTTCCGGCTCCCAGGCCGGCGGCAGCACCGGCGTCGTGCTGTCCGTCAGTCCTGCGACGCCCATCCAGCAGCCCCACACCGACATGCGCCACCAAGTGATTAATCGCGTACAACGGTTTGCCCGTAGCCACGGCCAACGCCTTCGCAGCACAAACACCCACCATCAGGGCTCCGGCCAGGCCCGGACCGGAAGTGACGGCAATGGCGTCGATGTCGTCCAAGGTCACTCCCGCTTCGTGGAGCGATTCCTGGAGTGTCGGAACGAAAGCGTCCAGGTGCGCACGCGACGCGATCTCAGGGATGACACCGCCGAATCGCACGTGCTCGTCCATGGATGAGGACACCGTATTGGTGAGCAGGGTGGTACCCCGCACGATGCCGACGCCGGTCTCGTCGCAGGAAGACTCGATACCGAGCACCAATGGCTGCCGGGGCTGTTCCGGATAAGGCCCGCTCACGCTGTGGCTCCTTCGTGGGGTTTGTTCAATTCAAGCCGCATGATCAGGGCGTCAGTGCCGTCGCGGTAGTAGCGGGGACGGACGTGGATCTGCTCGAACCCGAAGCGCAAGTACAGTTGCTGCGCGCGGGGATTGTCCGCGCGGACTTCCAACAGCACGTCCGCCGCACGGCGGCGCCGCGCTTCATCGATCAATTCGGTCAGGACAGCGGAGCCGATTCCCCTGCCTTCGAATTCAGGCACGACGGCGATCGTCTGGACGTCCGCGATCGGCTCGATGCACATCAACCCGGCGTAGGCCACGATCTCCCCCGCAACCTCGGCCACCACATAGCGACGGGTCCCGGGCTGGGCCAATTCGTCGAAGAACATCTGCAGTGGCCAGGCGTCCACGGGGAACAGCCGACGCTCCAAGGCCTCCACCGCCGGGATGTCGGCCTCCGTCATGTCCCGCAGGGATACCCCGGCGAGCTCAAGCTTGGGTGAGAGTTTCACAGGTTCCGTCCCATCACAGAGCACGCTTCCGGGGCCCGGGAACCTGGGCATCCGATTCCCGCAAGTACAGGGGTGTGGAGTCGAGCAACGCCTGCCCGGCCGTGAGCTTGGCCAAGGCGAACTGGCCCAGCGACGCTGCATCGGGCTGGGTCCGGGCGAAGTCGCCATCCGCCCTGAGGACGTCGGCGTACAAGCCTGCGCCGGCGCCGAATACCGGCAGGTCCGGAAGTCCGGAGGCGAAGCCCACATGCGGGCCGTCCACGAGCACGGGAAGTTGGCTGTCGACCAGTGTGTATCGCGCCCAGTAAACCTCTTTGCGCCGGGCATCTGTGGCCACCAGGAACTCAGGCGCGGCCGAGGTGGACCCGGCCACCTCAAGGGCGATCGCGTCCAGGCTCATCAGGCCGTACAGCGGCTTGTTCCACACGAAGGCCAATGTTCGCGCCGTTGCAATGCCGGAACGCAGGCCCGTGAAGGGGCCCGGCCCTACCCCCGTGACGATCGCATCAATGTCCGCGCCCGTGACGCCTGCTCCTGCCAGGAGCTTTTCGATGCCGGGGGCCAGGACTTCAGCGTGGCTGCGGGTGTCCTCTGTAGCGAAGGAATCCACCACGCTTTCCATGGCATCGTCCGAGATCAAGGCGGCGCTTGCCACCGCGGAGGTGTCTATGGCCAGGATCAGCATCAGTTGCCTTCCTCTGGTGACATGGTTTCAAGAAGTCGCGGAGCCTCGGCCCAGCGGGGACCATACCCCCGGACAACAAGGGTGCGGGGTTCGTCGGCGTCATCGATATCGAAGTCCAGGACATCGTCCTCTGGCGATGGCATGCCAACTGCCCGGTACAGGTCAATCTCAAGGCGGCTTTCCGAGAGATGCTCCACGCGGTCCCGGCCCCATTCCACAACGGTGACTGAAGTGTCCATCGTGTTCTCCAGATCGATGTCGTCGATCTCTGCCGCCGATTCCAGCCGGTACGCATCCACATGAACCAGGTCCGGGCCGCCGGGCCGCGGACCATCGGCAAGATTGGGGTGGATACGGACCAACACAAAGGTGGGTGAAATGATGCCGGCACGGACTCCCAGACCCTCGCCGAGCCCCTGGGTGAACGTCGTCTTGCCCGCACCCAGCTCCCCGGTCAGGACCAGGAGGTCCCCGGCTTCAAGCACCTCACCCAAAGCGGCTGCGAGCGCGTGGGTCTGTTCCGCCGTCGCGACCTTCAGCGTGCGCTCCCATTGGGGATCGCTCACAGCGCCGCCGCTTCCGGTGCCTGGCGTGCAGCCGTGTGGGCTTCCGGCTGGCCGGGCATCTCGTTGATATAGCTGCGTGGTACGCGGGGACTGATCCGGGTGACGATTTCGTAGTTGTTGGTTCCCGCGGCTGCCGCCCAATCGTCTGCGGTGGGGCCGCCGTCGGCACCGTTGCCGAGCATGACGGCTTCAGCGCCCTTGAAGGCAGCCGCCGCTTCAGTCGTCAGTGGTCCGAGGTCGATGACCATTTGGTCCATCGCGATCCGGCCCACCACCGGGTAATTGACGCCGTTAACGCGGACCGGCCCGCCAGTTGCGATACGGGGAACGCCGTCGGCATATCCCAGTGGAACCAGGCCGAGTGTGCTCTCCTCACTGGTGCGGTAGTTCAGACCGTAGGAGACGCCCTGCCCCTGCGGCACCTTCTTGCAGTTGGACAGAAGTGTTCGGACAGTCATTGCCGGATGCAGGCCAAGCTCGGCGGACGTGGCGCCTTCGAATGGTGAGAGGCCGTAGATGCCGAGTCCGACGCGGACAAGGTCGAAGTGTGAGTCCGGGCGGGACAAGGCGGCGGGCGTGTTGGCAATGTGGCGGACTTCCGTGTCCACGCCGGCGTCCTCAGCCATGGCGATTGCCTCGCGGAAGATTGCGAGCTGCTCATCGGTTTCCGGGCGGTGGGGTTCATCGGCAACAGCGAGGTGCGAGAAAATACCAACCACCCGCAACAGGCCCTGGTCCTGGTATTCCATGGCCTGGCCCAACAGCTGGTCCAGGTCCGCAATGGTGCAACCGTTACGGCCCAGGCCTGTGTCCACCTTCAGGTGGACCCGCGCGGGCCGTTCCTGTTCGCGGGCTGCCGCGACCACGGCATCCAGCTCCCAGCCTGAAATTCCGACGTCGATTCCGGCGGCCACCGCCGCTTGGAAGTTGCTTTCACGGGTGTGCAACCAAGCAAGCAAGGGGGCATCCACGCCGGCTGCGCGCAAGGCAAGTGCCTCCGAAATGTGCGCGACGCCGAGCCAGGCGGCTCCGGCGTCGAGGGCTGCCCGGGCCACCTGGACGGCTCCGTGGCCATAGGCGTCCGCCTTAACCACCGCCATGACCGCGGCGGGCGATGCGATGGCGACGAACTGTCGAACATTGTGCCGCACGGCTTCAAGGTCAATCACGGCGGAGCGTTCCAGCACCGCCGACTTTGCTATGGAGGCTTTCGACCCGATACCGATTTCTGCAGCTGCTTCGTAAGTCACCCTAGAGATTCTAGTAGTGCCGGTGAATTCGGGTTAACTGCGGCGCCGGCGTTCCGCTACTGTGCATCCGACAAATGCGCGATCGTTGCCCGGGCGCGTCGTTGGGCCTCCGCAGGGATGTCCTTCACGATCGGTTCCAGGAACGCGAAGCGCCGCAGCCACTGGCTGGACTGGCGTTCCTTTCTCGCGTTCGCCCGTTGCCACCAGTCGGCGATGTCGCCCCACCCGGGCGCAGCCAGGGAGCCACCCACTTCCTGGACTGCAAGCGAGGCGCACAGGTTGGCGAACCGGAGCCGGTCCCCCAGCCTCCATCCCGCCAGGCTCCCCACAATGAACGCTGCCCCGAAGCAGTCGCCCGCACCAGTGGGGTCGTAGGCGGATACAGGCAGGGAAGGCACCCATTCTTCCTCGCCGGTCTCGGAGTCCACGGCCACGGCCCCCTGTGGCCCGAGCGTCACGACGGCTACGGGAACGCGGTCAGCCAAGGAATAGAGTGCAGCCCAGGGGTCCGCCTTACCGGTGAAGGCCATGGCTTCGGGCGCGTTGGGCAGGAAGGCGTGGAAGTTCTCCAGCAAGTCAAGCCGGCGCTCGGACCACTCCCCGGTAGGGTCCCACCCCACCACGCCGAACAGTTTGGTACCGGACTCCTTGGCTGCCAGCATCCACGGCTCCAACTCCTCGCCCAGGTCAGCGACGGCGGCGAGCGCCTTGGGCGGCTGCCCTATCAGCTCGGAGGAACTGATGGGAGCGGGATGGCCGTGGGTGACCATGGATCTGTCCTGGTTGACGCACATGGAAACAGTGACCGGCGAGTGCCAGCCCGGAACCGTCCGCGACAACGAGAGATCAACGTGCTCCTGGGTTTCGAGGATCTGCCAGTTGTAGTCCCCGTAGCCATCGTCGCCGAAGGTCGCGGCGAGGTTGGTCCGCAGGCCCAACCGGGCAGCAGCGATGGCTTGGTTGGCCACGCCGCCGGGGCAACTTCCCATGCCCTCGCTCCAGACCTCCGTGCCGGGTTCGGGCGCGTGAGGGAGTCCCGTGAAGATGATGTCCTGGAAAACTGTTCCCGTCAGGAGAAGATCGCAGTGGTTGTCCCCATCAGGGCGCACGGCAGCAAGGGGGTCAAAACGTCGCTGGGGCATAGCGTCCATGCACCGCAGACTACGCTGCACCTGCAGGGCTGCATAGACTTGCGGCGCTGCATAGACTCGGACCATGCGGCTCATGATCGCCGGTGGCGGCGGCTTCCGGGTTCCCCTTGTCTACCGGGCTTTAGGCGCGGGTCCCTTCGCCGGGCTGGTGGACGAACTGGTGCTCTACGACGTGGACGCCTCGCGGCTCTCAGCCATCGAAGCAGTTGTCCGGGACATGCCCGCCACTGATGGTTCCGCTCCCGCCATCGTGGTCTCCACTGACCTTGGGGCGGCCCTCACCGGGACAGACATGGTTTTTGCCGCCATGCGCCCAGGCGGCACTGCCGGGAGGATCGCCGACGAACGCGTGGCACTTGAGCTCGGCCTGCTGGGCCAGGAAACCACGGGCGCCGGCGGGATCGCCTATGCGCTACGAACCATTCCCCGCATGCTTGAACTCGCCGAGGCGATGCGGCGTCACTGCCCCGATGCGTGGCTCATCAATTTCACCAATCCCGCCGGCATGGTGACGGAGGCGCTGGTACCTGTTTTGGGCCGCAAGGTCATCGGCATCTGCGATTCGGCCGGAGGCCTGGTCCAGCGGGCGGCCCGGGCTGTTGGCGCGCCGTTGAAAGAAGGAACTCTCGACGGCGTGGGCTACTTCGGGCTGAACCACCTCGGTTGGCTCTACCGTTTGGCACCGGGCGGCCGGGATCTGTTGCCGGGACTGTTGTCTGACCATGCGGCGCTGGAGTCCATGGAGGAGGGCAGGTTATTTGGGCAGCACACCCTGCTGCAGCTGGGCTGCCTGCCCAACGAATACCTTTACTACTACTACCAAACGGCGCACGCAACGGCTGCCATCCGCCGGCAACCTCAAACCCGTGGGGCGTCAATTCACCAGCAGCAGAGTTCCCTCTACCCGGCATTGGTCCATGCCGCCCACCCGTTTGAGCTGTGGGACGCCGCCCGACGGTCCCGCGAAGAAGGCTACTTGGCCGAGGCACGGACGCATGGAGAGCAACGGGACGAGGAAGACCTGGCCGGAGGCGGTTACGAACGCGTGGCGTTGTCCGTCATGCGTGCACTCTCAGGCGGCGGGGCTGCCCAGCTGATCTTGAATGTGCCCAACGCTCCGGTGTCGACTGCAGGCGGCAGGGCCCCGACGGAAGTGGCCGTACCCGGACTGCCGGGGGACGCCGTCGTCGAGGTTCCGTGCGAAGTGACTCCCGACGGCGCGTTGCCGCTTGCGCAGGAACGGCCGGGCGGGCAGTTCCTCACCCTGATGCAGCACGTCAAGGAGGTGGAGCGGCTGACGATCCGCGCAGTCGCTTCCGGCGAGCGCAACGCCGCCATTGGCGCATTCGCGGCGCACCCGCTGATTGGCTCGGCGGAGTTGGGTGACCAGCTCCTTGCAGGCTATGAGGCGGCTTTTCCGGAACTGGCGCAGTTGTGGGGCCCTAAAGCTTCCGGTACATGACGTGCAGGCCGACGTAACCAATCTCCGGGTGGTCAAAAGCCTCAGGCACGGTGGCGAGGATCCGGAAGCCCATGGACTGCCATAACCACACCGCGCGGACGTTGCTCTCCACCACCGCGTTGTACTGCATCGCGTAGAACCCGGCGGCTTTGGCCTCGCTGAGGGAGTAGGCGCACAAAGCCCGGGCGATTCCCTGGCCCGAGTTGTTGGCCCCTACCATGTACCCGGCGTTGGCTACGTGGCTCCCTCCACCTGCTTGGTTGGCGTGGAACTCCCCCGTGCCCAGTACCTCGCCCGTGTCCTTGTGGACAGCCACGAATGTCTGACCCGGAGCATCTTTGATCCATTTGCTGCGGGCGACTTCCTCAGTGGTGTCGCGGTCCCAGGTGAAGGTTTCGCCGTCGCGGATTACCGGTTCAAGGATGGACCAGATACCGGGCCAGTCCATAAGGGTTGCTGTGCGGATGTCGAAAGTCTGTTCTTGGCTCACAGCGGCCACGCTAGCAGCCTTGGACACTGCGGGGTTGTCCCCAAATGCAGTTGGAGGGCAGGAGTAGTGTTTTCTGCAGGGCAAACATGGTTTTGCTGTTTGCTGTGAATGTCAGGAGGAATGCGGTGCCGTTGATCCGTCGGGTGGCGTTCCTGTCGTTGCATACCTCCCCCATGGAGCAGCCCGGGGCCGGGGATGCCGGCGGGATGAATGTCTACGTTCGGGCATTGGCGATGGCGCTGGCGGAGTCCGGTGTGGAGGTGGAGATCTTCACCCGTTCCACCAAGGCGGGCCAACCCGCCGTCGAGCATCCCGGGCCCGGCGTCTGCGTCCACAACGTCATGGCCGGACCGCGCCGGAAACTGCCCAAGGAAGAACTGCCGGCGCTCCTGCATCAGATGGTGGAGGAAATCGACAGGATCCGCGGCAGCCAGCTGCACGGCCGCTACGATGCCATCCATTCGCACTACTGGGTTTCCGGGGTGGCCGGGCTTGAGTTGTCCGAGCTGTGGGGTGTTCCACTGGTGCACACCATGCACACCATGGCCAAGGTCAAGAACCTCGTCCTCGAATCCGGGGAGCGTCCTGAGCCGCGCCGCCGCGAAGAAGGCGAACAACGGATCGTCGATGGTGCTGCCCGGCTGGTGGCCAACACTCCCGCCGAAGCTGAAGAACTGGTTTCCCACTACGGTGCAGACCTTGACAGGATCGATGTCGCGCCGCCCGGGGTGGACCTCAAAGTATTCACGCCGTCCTTCCGGCGGAAATCGCGTTCCTTGCGGGATGTCAGGCCGGACAGTTTCCATATCCTCTTCGCAGGGAGAATCCAGCGACTCAAGGGCCCCCAGGTGTTCGTCAAGGCGGCCGGTATCCTGCGCAAGCGCCGGCCGGACATTGATCTTGAGATGACCATCCTGGGGTCACTCAGTGGGGCCAAGGACTTCAACCTCCAGCACATCATCGAAGACGCCGGGCTGGCTGACGTCGTCACGCACCGCCCGCCGGTGGTGGCTCCTGAACTGGCCAGTTGGTTCCGTTCGGCAGACGTCGTGGTGATGCCCTCCTTCAGCGAATCCTTCGGTTTGGTCGCCTTGGAAGCACAGGCGTGCGGCACACCCGTGGTGGCTACAAATGTAGGCGGCCTGTCCCGCGCCATCTCGGACGGAAGGACCGGAATGCTGGTGGACGGTCACGACCCCTCCGACTGGGCAGACGCCCTCGAAGACCTGTATGACGATGCCCAGACGCGGGAAGACATGGGCCGGCTGGCCGCCACCCACGCCGAGTCCTTCGGATGGCAACGGACGGCAGCCATCACGTTGGAGAGCTACCGCGAAGCTGTAGGAGGCCTGCTGGTCCCGCGGCGCTGAGTCTTCGCCCGGATCCCGCTCCTGGGCTGGTAGATTGTCGCGCACAGCGTATGAAAGCCTGCAGCACCATCCACGCTGCAGGGACACTCAGCCGAAGGACAACGATGTCTGAAAAGGTCATGACTGATCTTGAAATTGCCCACAACGCCACCATGCTGCCCATCGAGGACATCGCCGAACGCGCGGGCATCAACGTGGATGCCCTGGAGCTGTACGGGCCATACAAGGCCAAAATCAATCCGGCCAAGCTGGTCCTCCCGGCCGGGAAACCCAACGGCAAGGTGGTGCTTGTATCGGCCATGTCGCCCACTCCTGCCGGCGAAGGCAAATCCACCACCACAGTGGGACTTGCGGACTCCCTGGCCCGTGCAGGACACAAGGTGATGATCGCTCTGCGCGAGCCCTCCCTGGGTCCCATCCTGGGAATGAAGGGCGGCGCCACAGGTGGCGGCTACTCCCAGGTGTTGCCCATGGACGACATCAACCTGCATTTCACCGGCGACTTCCACGCCATCACATCTGCGAACAACGCGCTCATGGCGCTGGTGGACAACCACATCTTCCAAGGAAACGAACTTGGAATCGATCCTCGCCGCATGACCTTCAAACGCGTGCTGGACATGAACGACCGCTCACTGCGCGAAGTCGTCATCGGCCTCGGCGGGCCCATGCAGGGAGTGCCACGGCAGGACGGCTTCGACATCACGGTCGCTTCCGAGATCATGGCAGTCTTCTGTCTCGCCACGGACCTCTACGACCTTCGGGCACGTCTTGGACGGATTACTTTCGGCTACACCTTTGATCGTGTGCCGGTCACTGTGGCTGACCTTGGTGTGGAGGGTGCCCTGACCATGCTCTTGAAGGACGCCATCAAACCCAACCTCGTCCAGACCATCGCCGGAACGCCGGCGTTGGTGCATGGTGGACCGTTCGCCAATATTGCCCATGGCTGCAATTCCTTGATCGCCACCACCACCGCAATGCAACTGGCCGACATCGTGGTCACCGAGGCCGGGTTCGGAGCCGACCTCGGTGCCGAAAAGTATATGGACATCAAGGCGCGCATCGCCGAGGTGGCGCCATCCGCCGTCGTGGTCGTAGCAACCATCCGTGCCCTCAAGATGCAGGGCGGGGTTCCCAAGGACCAACTCAGCCAACCCAACGTCGAGGCCGTGGCCGCGGGGGTGGAGAACCTGAAGAGGCACGTCGGGAACGTCGCCAAGTTCGGCATCACCCCTGTTGTCGCCATCAATAAGTTCGGCACCGACACCCCCGAGGAACTTCAGTGGCTCTTGGCTTGGTGCGCCGCGGAAGGCGTGGAGGCCGCCGTCGCTGATGTTTGGGGCCACGGAGGTGGAGGCGACGGCGGTGACGAGTTGGCCGCCAAGGTCGCAGCGGCCCTGGACTCACCGTCCACCTTCCATCACCTCTACCCCCTGGAACTCAGCGTCGAGGACAAGATCCGAACGATTGTGCAGGAGATCTACGGTGCCGAGGGCGTCGAATTCTCGGTTCCGGCCTTGAAACGCCTCGCCGAGATCGACAAGAACGGGTGGTCCGGCCTCCCCGTCTGCATGGCCAAGACACAGTATTCGTTTACGGACGATGCCTCCAGGCTCGGCGCACCCAAGGGATTCAGGGTCCATGTCCGCGAACTGATCCCCAAGACCGGGGCAGGGTTCATTGTCGCGTTGACCGGGGCCGTCATGACCATGCCAGGCCTGCCAAAGGAACCGGCGGCGATGCGCATGGACGTGGACGCTGAAGGACAGCCCACCGGACTCTTCTGACGCTCGTTACCTTTTTCGTAGCCTGTTTCCTGGTGCAGGATATGGGTGTGCTGGCCTGCTGATCCCGGCATGATTGTGACGCTCTGTCAGTCGATGATCTTGAGAGTGTTGTCACCGGGGTTGGTAGGTGCCGGGAGACCGCTGATAGGGGCAGGACAGTTCGGGAACGTCGTGCGTAACGTGGGTGCCGGGTCCTGACACCGATGGTGGGCCAGTGGAGGTAGTTGACTACGACTGGAGGTGCCAGATGATCACGAACCACGACGGTGTCGAGGTGTTTATTGGGCTGGATGTTGGCAAGGGCGTCCATCATGCCGTTGCCGTGGATCGGGCCGGCAGGAAATTACTGGACCGGGCGCTGCCCAACGATGAAGCCAAAATCCGGGAAATCATCGCCGAACTTGTGGACGCCGGACGTGTGTTGCTGGTCGTTGACCAGCCAGCGACTATCGGCGCGTTGCCGGTAGCCGTTGCCCAGGCCGCCGGGGTGCTGGTCGGCTACCTGCCGGGGCTGGCGATGCGCCGGATCGCGGATCTTCACCCCGGAGAGGCGAAGACCGATGCCCGGGACGCGTTCATCATCGCCGAGGCCGCCAGGACCATGCCGCATGCCCTGCGCTCGGTTCAGTTGGTCGATGAGCAGCTCGCTGAGCTGAGCATGCTTTGCGGGTTCGACGAGGATCTGGCCAAGCAGGCCACGGCGACTTCGAACCGGATCCGCGGGCTGCTCACCCAGATCCACCCAGCTCTGGAAAGGGTGCTGGGACCCTACATGGACCACCCGGCGGTGCATGACCTGCTGCGGACCTGGCCTACCCCTGAAGCGCTCCGTCACGCGGGCCGGCGCCGGATCGGGACCCGGCTGAGCAAACTCGCGCCGCGGATGGGTGAACGTCTTGCCGATGACATCATCGAGGCCTTGGGCCGGCAAACAGTCACTGTCGTGGGAACGAACGCCGCGACCATCGTGCTGCCCCAGCTCGCGGCCATGCTCGCCGGGCTCCACGAAAGCCGCGCCACGGTCCTCACCCAGGTCGAAGCTCTCGTGGAGGCCCACCCTCTTCACCCGGTCCTGATGTCTCTGCCGGCCGTGGGCATCAGGACCGCCGCACGAATCCTCACCGAAGTCGCCGGGAAAGAGTTCCCCACCGCCGGGCACCTGGCCTCTTACGCCGGGCTGGCCCCCGTCACCTGGCGATCCGGGTCCTCCATCCGCGGCGACCATTCCTCAAGAAAAGGCAACAAAGTCCTCAAACGAACCCTGTTCCTCTCCGCATTCGCTGCGCTCCACGACCCACCGTCCCGGGCATACTACGAACGCAAACGAGCCGAAGGAAAACGCCACAACCAAGCACTCATCGCCCTCGCACGACGACGCTGCGACACCCTCTACGCCATGCTCCGCGACGGCACCCTCTACCAACCCCCAACACCCAAAACCGCTTGACGAAAAACATAGGGACACTCTCACCTTTCAAGCCATTCCACCCGTTCCTCTCTCACTCTCTTGAAGAAAGTGAGCGAGGATGCGCCGACAGGCGACAGGACGTGAGAGAGCGTCGGGAAACGACAAACGCCCCCGTATCGGATACGGGGGCGTTTGATGTAACAGGGGTTTAGCGCTCGATGTCACCGCGGATGAAGGCCTCAACCTTGTCGCGGGCGAGGTCGTCGTTGAACTGCTCCGGCGGCGACTTCATGAAGTAGCTGGAAGCAGAGAGCAACGGGCCGCCGATACCGCGGTCCAGGCCGATCTTGGCGGCGCGGATGGCGTCGATGATGACGCCGGCGGAGTTCGGGGAGTCCCACACCTCGAGCTTGTACTCAAGTGACACCGGGGCGTCACCGAAGTTGCGGCCTTCAAGGCGGACGAAGGCCCACTTACGGTCATCGAGCCAGGCAACGTAGTCCGACGGGCCGATGTGGACGTCGTCGGCGTGCAGTTCAGCCTCGACGTTGGAGGTGACGGCCTGGGTCTTGGAGATCTTCTTGGACTCAAGCCGGTCGCGCTCAAGCATGTTCTTGAAGTCCATGTTGCCGCCAACATTAAGCTGGTACGTGCGGTCAAGCGTGACACCGCGGTCTTCGAACAGCTTGGCCATGACACGGTGCGTGATGGTGGCACCGATCTGGCTCTTGATGTCGTCGCCCACGATCGGGACACCGGCTTCGGTGAACTTGTCAGCCCACTCCTTGGTACCGGCAATGAAGACAGGCAGGGCGTTGACGAAAGCCACGCCGGCATCAATGGCGCACTGCGCGTAGAACTTGGCAGCCTTGTCCGAACCGACAGGCAGGTAGCAGACCATGACATCGGCCTTGGCTTCGCGGAGCGCTGCGACGATGTCGACAGCTTCTTCGGGTGCCTCAACGATGGTCTCGCGGTAGTACTTGCCAAGGCCATCGAGCGTGTGGCCACGCTGGACTTTAACGCCCGTTGCGGGAACGTCGGCGATCTTGATGGTGTTGTTTTCGCTGGCGCCGATGGCATCTGCCAGGTCCAGGCCAACCTTCTTGCCGTCAACGTCGAAGGCAGCAACGAACTGTACGTCGTTGACGTGGTACTGGCCGAACTCCACGTGCATCAGACCCGGGATCGTGGCCTTGGGGTCAGCGTCGCGATAGTACTGAACACCTTGGACCAGCGATGCGGCGCAGTTACCTACACCGACAATGGCAACACGAATCGGATGTGAAGACACGGAACTCCTTTTGAGAAAATAACCTCATGCGCCAGGCGCAGCCCTGACTGAGTCCAGGGCACGACTGATTGGCACGGCGCCATTCGGCGCACTCTTGCATTGTAACCAACACAGCAGGGGCCTGCTTTGTTCCCGGCAGGCCCCTGCTGTTTTATCTCGTAACTCCGGAGGCTACTTCTGCGCCCACCGGTTGATGTCAGATTCCACTGCGAACTCGTCAATGGCAGTGAGCTCATCGGTTGTAAACGCCAGGTTGTTGATCGCGCTGAGGGTGTCCTCCAGCTGGGCCACGCTGGACGCACCGACCAGTGCGGACGTCACCGGCGAGCCCTTCGGTTGGTCGCGCAGGATCCAGGCAATGGCCATCTGGGCCAGGGTCTGGCCCCGGCCCTCCGCGATCGCGTTCAGTCCCCGCACACGGTCCAGCTTGTCCTCGGTCAGCTGGGATTCAGACAGGAACCGCTCCTTGGCAGCACGGGAGTCCGCCGGCACCCCGTTGAGGTAGCGGTTGGTGAGCATGCCTTGGGCGAGCGGGGAGAAGGCGATCGAACCGGCGCCCACCTGGTCCAGTGCCTCGTACAGGTTGGGCGAGCCGTCCTCGGTCCACCGGTTCAGCATCGAGTAACTGGGTTGGTGGATGAGCAGTGGGGTGCCGAGTTCTTTCAGGATCCGGGCAGCTTCCAGTGTCTGTTCCGGCGTGTAGGAGGAGATGCCGGCATACAGGGCCTTGCCGGAGCGGACGGCGTAGTCCAGCGCGCCCATGGTCTCTTCAAGCGGCGTCTCCGGGTCCGGGCGGTGGCTGTAGAAAATGTCCACATAGTCCAGGCCCATGCGCTCCAAGGACTGGTCGAGGCTGGAGATCAGGTTCTTCCGGGATCCCCACTCGCCGTACGGGCCGGGCCACATGTAGTAGCCGGCTTTTGTGGAGATCACCAGTTCGTCACGGTACGGCTTGAAGTCGTCCGTCAGGTGGCGGCCGAAGTTCGTTTCGGCTGATCCGTCCGGCGGGCCGTAGTTGTTGGCGAGATCGAAGTGGGTAACGCCCAGGTCAAACGCCCGGCGCAGGATGGCACGCTGTTCATCGAACCGCTTGTCATCGCCAAAGTTGTGCCAGAGGCCCAGCGAGATGGCCGGCAGCTTGAGTCCGCTGCGTCCGACGCGGCGGTAGGGCATGGTTTCGTAGCGGTTTTCCGCAGCCGAATAAGTCATACGTACCATCCTGCCACTGCACAAACCGGGGCGACGGCGCTGTCCGCCATGTGGGCGCCGTCACCCTCGGCGTGGGTCGGGTTTAGTGGAGACGAACGACGGCGGCGCTGGCCCCGGGAAGCGTCAGAGTTCCTTCGTCCAGGGCTGCTTCACGGTCAGTGGCCAGCAGGATGGAGCCGCTCAGGGGTGTTCCGAGTGCTTCGTCGCCAAAGTTGCACACCACACGGACGGTGCCGCGGGACATCTGCAGCCATTGTTCGTCGTCGTCATACTCCACCACCGTGCTGCCGAAGCCGCCCTCCACCAACTCCGGGGTGTTCCGGCGCAGCTGTGCTAAATCCTTGTACAGCTGAAGCAGGCGCGCATGGTCCCCTTCGCTGGCTTCTTCCCACGTGAGTTTGGACCGCAGGAAGGTTTGCGGGTCCTGGGGATCAGGAACAACCGCGGGATCCCATCCCATGCGTTCGAATTCCTTGATCCTTCCCTCGGCCGTAGCTTTGCCGAGCTCGGGCTCCGGGTGGGAGGTGAAGAACTGCCACGGCGTGGACGCACCGAACTCCTCACCCATGAACAGCATGGGCGTGAAGGGGGATGTCATGGTCAGCACGGCGCCAACTGCCAACTTCCCGTAGCCCAGCGAGGCGGTGAGTCGATCTCCGATGGCGCGGTTGCCGATTTGGTCGTGGTTCTGAAGGCAGACCACCAGCGCCGACGGGTGGGCCAGATCCCGCCGAATGGGCCTGCCGTGGTGCCGGCCGCGGAAGCTGGAGTAGCTTCCGTCGTGGAGGAATCCGTGTTCCAGAACCTTCGCCAGGACGGCCAACGAATCGAAGTCCGCGTAGTAGCCGGTGGTTTCCCCGCTGAGGTTGACGTGCACGGCGTGGTGGAAGTCGTCACTCCACTGGCCTTCGAGTCCGTAGCCGTTGTCCTTGCGGGGATAGATAAGCCGCGGATTGTTCAGATCCGACTCCGCGATCAGGGTCCTGGGAATTCCTGTCTCGGCCTCGATCTGATCGCCCAAGGCTCCAAAGTCTTCCAGGATGTGCACTGCCCGTTCGTCGCGCAGGGCATGGACGGCATCGAGTCGGAGTCCGTCCACGTGGTAGTCCCGGAGCCACATCGCCGCGTTTTCCAGGATGTAGCGCCGAACGTCGTCCGAGCCCGGGCCATCCAGGTTTACGGAGTCCCCCCAGGTATTCCCTTCCCCCGATTTCAGGTACGGCCCGAACTTGGGAAGATAGTTTCCACTTGGCCCAAGGTGGTTGTAAACGACATCCTGGATGACACCCAAGCCGGCAGCATGGGCAGCATCGACAAACCGCTGGTAGGCCGCCGGTCCACCGTAGGGCTCGTGGACTGCATACCAAAGGACGCCGTCGTAGCCCCAGTTGTGCACACCGTTGAAACCGTTGACCGGCAGCAACTCGATGAAATCCACGCCAAGGTCCACCAGGTAGTCCAGTTTCTCCGCGGCAGCATCCAAGGTCCCCTCCGGGGTGAACGTACCGAGGTGGAGCTCGTAGATGACCGAACCCTGGAGGGTCCGCCCTTGCCAACCGGAGTCCTGCCATTCATGGGCGGAGGGATCAAAGGTGACGGACAACCCGTGCACACCCTCAGGCTGCCTCCGCGAACGCGGATCCGGGAACGGTCCCTCGCCGTCCACGACGTACCCGTAGGGCACATTGTCACCTGACTGGGCCACCGCATCAGCCGGCGCCCGCCACCACCCAGTGGCGGCGCCGTCGTGATGATGTTCCATGGCGTACTCGTGCCCGCCGGCAAGCAGCCGGACCGAATCAGCATTCGGCGCCCAGACGTCGTAACGGTTCTTTCCAGCGGCGTGCTCCAGCATCATGCTCCCCTGTACATATTCAAGCGTGCGTTGCGGTGACGGTGAGGGTGGTTCGGAATCAGTCGGTGGGCACCAAAAGGGCCACCGGGTACTGCCCCAGGAGAGTGGCCACCGGGACGGCACCGGCACTGTACGTAGCTCCGGTGAGTTCGTCCCGGACGTTCGTTGCCAGTTCGATGGCCGTACCGCGCCAGCCGCCATCGGCTGCCAGGCGTTTGGGCAGGCGAGTGCCAACGGCGACAGCACCCGGGGCATCCGATCCCCGGTCGAAGGCAACCACGTGGGCCGCCGCTTCGCCATGAACATCCACGGCGCGGTAGCCCCCAAACAATTCGGGGCGGTCACGGCGTAGCCTCAAGGCCCGGGAGACAACAAGGAGCTTGGCGGCTTCCTCGGTGTAAGCGGGCTTCGCCCCCTTGTCCACATCTGCCAATGCTGCGATGCGGGCCTGGAAATCCACGGGGCGCCGGTTGTCAGGATCGGTCAGCGAACCATCCCTGAATTCAGTGCCTTGGTAAACATCCGGGACACCGGGCATGGTCAGCTGGATGAGCTTGGCGGACAGCGAGTTGGAGGTGCCGTACGGTTCGAGCTCAGCCACGAAGTTCGCGATGGCTGCCGCAACTTCCGGCGCATCAAACGCGGCGTCGACGGCGGCAGCCAGGTGGCGTTCGAACTCCTGGTTGGGGTCGGTCCAGTTGGTGGAATTGCCGGCCTCACGGGCCGCTTTCAACGCGTACGACTGGAGCCGGCTACGATCAGCCGGCCACGCGCCAACGATCGACTGCCACACGAGTGCAGCCAAGGGTCCATCCGGGATAGGGGCCAGCTCCTGGACCGTCCCGAGGAACAATTCCCATTCCGGGACAGCCTCGGAAATGACAGAGATCCGTGCCCGGGCGTCCTCGCTGCGCTTGGTATCGTGCGTGCTCAAGGTAGTCATGGACAGCGGCAGTTCAGCGTGGCGACGCGCCATGCGTTCGTGGAAGTCCTGGGTGGACAAAGCAAACTCGGTGGGGTCTGCACCCACCTCGGTGAGTGTCCCCAGCCGTGTGTAGCGGAAGAACGCCGTGTCCTCCACGCCCTTGGCCATCACCATGCCGGACGTCTGCTGGAAACGCCGGGCGAGCTCGCCCCCAGTGTCCAAGAGGTACGGCGTCAGGTCTTCCAGCACCGCCTTCAGGTCTTCGCGGCTCTCCGCCGCACGGTTGATGGACTCCAGAAGGATCTCCTGCCCATACGGGAGATACGTTCGGTAGATGGGGAAGCAGCAGATGACTTCCGCGATGGCGTCAGCTGCCATCTCCGGAGACAATTGGGCGGCCTCCGGCACAAGACGCGCGAGCCGAAGGATTTCCGAGCGCAGGATGCCGTCCGCAATACGGCGCTTGGTCCCATGGATCATGGCTTCGTAGTCCGCCGGAGCCTCCGCATCCCGCAATCTGGCATCCAAGGAGTCGAGGTATTCCTCCGCAGCCGGGTCCACAAACAGGCGGTCCACGTCAGCGAGTGCGTCGTAGCCGGTGGTGCCTTCACAGTCGAAGGTATCCGGCAGTGCCTCCCCCGGTTCCAGGATCTTCTCGACAAGAAGGTAGGCCCCACCCGTTGCCTCGCGGAGCCTGGTGAGGTAACCCTCAGGATCCGCCAGGCCGTCCGGGTGGTCGATCCTGAGGCCGTCCACCAGCCCCTCACGGAACCAGCGGACGATCTCTTCATGGGACTCGTCAAAGACCCAGGGGATCTCCACGCGTACGCCGGCCAAGGTGTTCACTGCGAAGAACCGGCGGTAGTTCAGTTCCGCATCGGCCCGGCGCCAACCCACCAACTCGTAGTGCTGCCGCGCATGGACATCCCGTGGGCTCTCCCCGTCGCTGTAAGTGCCCTCGGCCAGCGGGAGCCGGTGATCATAATAGTGCAGCTCACCGTCCACGATTGTGAGCTGGTCAAGGTCGTCGTCGCTGCCCAGGATGGGGATGCGGATTTTCCCGCCCCCGAAGTCCCAGTCGACGTCAAAGGCCTCGGCGTACTTGGACGCGCGCCCCTCCTTCAACAAGTCCCACCACCAGGCGTTCTGCCCGGGAGAGGCAACGCCCATGTGGTTGGGCACTATGTCGGCAAGAATGCCCAGACCCTGCTCACGGGCGGCCTGGGACAGGGCAGCGAGCCCCTCCGGACCGCCGCGTGCGGGATCCACGGTGGAGGGATCGGTGACGTCGTAGCCATGGTCCGAGCCCTCCTCCGCCGTAAGGATCGGCGAGACATAGACCCAGTCAGCTCCAAGGGACCGAAGGTAGCCAGTGACCTCGGCAGCGTCCTGGAGCGTGAAGCTTGGCCGGATCTGGAGCCGGTACGTCGAGACGGGAGTCCTCATGAGTCCGCTTTCTTCGTTGTTCCGGACTCCTCGTCGGCAGGGGCGTCTCCCTTGTAGTCGAAGGGCAGCGACGTCACAGCAGGAGCCGTGATGGACGCCGTTTCCGGAGTGCTCGTCTGGGTCAGCGCCGCCAGCGACGCTGCCACAGAGTGGTCGGGCTCCACTTCGGGTGTGCTGTGCGCACGCAGCACTACCAGGGACTTGGCGCCGACCATGAGGATCTGGTCCGGCTTGACGACACCTGCCTCGGCTCCTTCTCCGGCGGTGTCGATCATGACATCCCATGCGGGTGCGTACTCGTCCGAAGGAATCCGGAAGCCTACCTCGTCCTGATCCGCGTTGAAGTAGAGGAGGAAGTTGACGTCGGTAATGCGCCGGCCCTGGTTATCGCGGCCGTGAATGCCATCGCCGTTCAGGAACACACCAACGGAGCGTCCCAGTGCTTCATCCCAATCCGAGGGACTCATGGTGCTCGCGTCAGCGTCCAACCATACGATGTCCGGGAGGCGTTCCCCTTCACCACGCAACACCGGACGTCCGTCAAAGAACCGGCTGCGGCGCAAGCTGGGGTGCTTGGCACGCAGGGCGCACACGGCAGCGGTGAACTCGATGAGCGGCTGGTCCACGTTCTCCCAGTTGATCCACGTCAGTTCAGAGTCCTGGCAGTAGCCGTTGTTGTTGCCGCGCTGTGTCCTGCCGAGCTCGTCGCCGTGGAGCAGCATGGGGACGCCTTGCGAGAGGAAAAGCGTGGCGATGAAGTTGCGCTGTTGGCGCGCCCTCAGGCCCAGGACTGTGGGGTCCTCGGTGGGTCCTTCGGTGCCGCAGTTCCAAGAGCGGTTGTGGGATTCGCCGTCGTTGTTGTCTTCGCCGTTGGCCTCATTATGTTTCTCGTTGTAGGAAACGAGGTCAGCCAGGGTGAAGCCATCATGGGCAGTGACGAAGTTGATCGATGCCACCGGTCGGCGGCCCGAGTGCTCATAAAGATCTGCGGAGCCGGTCAACCGTGACGCGAATTCACCCAAGGTGGACGGTTCCCCGCGCCAGAAGTCGCGGACAGTATCGCGGTACTGGCCGTTCCATTCAGTCCACTGCGGCGGGAAGTTCCCCACCTGGTAGCCGCCGGGACCAACGTCCCACGGCTCGGCTATGAGCTTCACCTGGGAAACCACCGGATCCTGCTGGATGAGTTCGAAGAAGGTGGAGAGTTTGTCGACGTCGTAGAACTCGCGGGCCAGCGTGGAAGCGAGGTCAAAGCGGAAACCATCCACGTGCATCTCGGTCACCCAGTAGCGCAGGGAGTCCATGAGCAGTTGAAGGGAGTGCGGGCTCCGGACATTCAGCGAGTTTCCCGTGCCGGTGTAGTCCATGTAGTACTTCTGGTCGTCTTCCACCAGGCGGTAGTACGCAGAGTTGTCGATGCCCTTGAAGGACAACGTGGGTCCCAGGTGGTTGCCCTCTGCCGTGTGGTTGTACACCACGTCCAGGATGACTTCGATGCCCGCGGTGTGCAGCGCGCGCACCATGGCCTTGAAGTCCTGGACCTGCTGGCCGGTATCGCCCTTGGAGCTGTAGCTGTTGTGGGGCGCAAAGAAGCCAATGGTGTTGTAGCCCCAGTAATTGTTCAGGCCCTTGTCCTGCAGGATGCCGTCGTTGACGAACTGGTGGACCGGCATCAGCTCGATGGCAGTAATGCCAAGCTTCTGCAGGTGGGAAATCACCGCAGGATGCGCGACACCGGCATATGTGCCGCGCTGTTCCTCGGGAACCTCAGGATGCATCTGGGTCAGGCCCTTGACGTGGGCCTCGTAGATGACCGATTTGTGGTACGGAATCCGCAGGAGCTTGTCGCCGTCCCAGTCGAAGAACGGGTTGATGACTACGCCCAGCATCATGTGCGGCGCTGAATCCTCATCATTCCGGGATTCCGGATCGCCCATGTTGTACGAGAACAGGGACGGGTCCCAGTCAATCTGCCGGTGGATGGCCTTGGCGTAAGGATCCAGCAGCAGCTTGTTGGGGTTGAAGCGCTGACCCGCATCGGGGTCGTAGGGGCCATGGACCCTGTAGCCGTATTTCTGCCCCGGCTGGGCTTGCGGGAGGTAGCAATGCCACACGTAACCATCCACCTCGGTGACGTCAACGCGGACTTCCCCGCCGTCGTCGTCGAAGAGGCACAGTTCCACTTTCTCGGCCTTCTCGCTAAACAGCGCAAAGTTGGTGCCGGTGCCGTCAAAGGTGGCACCCAGCGGATAAGCCGATCCAGGCCAGACTTCCATGCGTTCTCCTCTTGATGATGCGAACAACTGCTGCAAGCCTACTCATGACCCATGACACGGACAGTAACCTTACGGTCTTGTACGGTCGCATTCCGCGTTGAGCGAACCAATGACGCGCGGTACCGCGGCCATGATCGCCGACGCTGTAATGGGGCCGCCATCCAATTCTGCGGATGCCGCCGATCCTGCCCGGCCGTGGACGCTCGCGGCAACGGCAGCCAAGGCAGCCCAGCGGTCGGCAACGTCCAAGCCCAAGCGGGCGTACGCGCCGTCGTCGTTCGTGATCGATTCTGCACACTGCGCCAGCAAGGCGCCCACCACGCCGCCCAGAACATCGCCGCTGCCTGCAGTCGCCATCCACGCGGTGCCCTCGGACTGGCTGAAAACAACGCCCGACGGCGAGGCCACCAGGGTGGTTGCGCCCTTCAGGAGCACGGTTGCGCCGGTCTGTTCAGCGGCCTGCCGTACGAAGTGCAACGGCCGGGATTCGACGTCGTCCCGCGTCACGGCGACCTCGCCCGTGGAAGGAAGGGATGCCAGCAAGGTGGCGAGTTCGCCTGCATGTGGGGTCAGGATCCAGTGGGGTGGGCAGCGTTCCGGCAGAAGGCTCAGTGCGCCGGCATCTGCAACCACAGGCAAATCAGCCGCGAAAGCCGCCGCAGCGGTGTCCTTGGCGCGTTCCAATTGTTCCTCGCCGTCAACACCGGAACCCAGCAACCACGCTTGGACACGGCCAGCCTCAGCGGATTCCCACAACGCTTCCGGGGTTTGGGCCAGCACTAGCTGCGCGACGGTTTGGGGGCCGAGGTACCGCACCATCCCCGCGCCAGCAAGGGCCGCTGCATGGACTCCCAGGACAGCGGCACCGGCGAAACGCACAGAACCTGCCACAACGCCAAGGACACCGCGGGAATACTTGTGGGCACGCCGGCCGGGCATGGGCAGCAGCGCGCCCAACTCCGAGGAAGTGAGGCGGCGCAACTCAGCGTCTTCGGGTGGCAGCGACTCCTCAATACCGATTCGTACGAGTTCGATACGTCCGCAACATCCTTCGCCCGGATCCGTCATCAGCCCGGCCTTGATGCCACCGAAAGTCACCGTGACGTCGGCGTCCAGCACCGGCCAGTGCACTTCTCCGGTGTTGGCATCGAGCCCGCTGGGGACATCGCACGCCACTACCAACCGCGGACGCAGTTCCTGCAGGGACGCAACCAGTTCCGCAGAGGCGCCGCGTAAGCCCCCACGGCCCCCTGTGCCCAGCAACGCATCAATGATCACGTCGTCGCCGGCGCATAGGACGGCGAGCTCTTCAGCGTTCCCGGGTTCCAAGCGCAGTGCCCGACCACCGGACGAAACAAAAGCAGCCAGCGCCTCAGGATGGACCTCGGCAGCGGCGAGTACCGCCGTCGCGCGCATTCCCCGGCCCGCAAGAAAGGCCGCGGCAAAGAGGCCATCCCCACCGTTATTGCCTTTGCCCACAAGGACCGTGACGCCGGCACCGGTGAGCCTGCGCCGGCGCTTGACCTCGCGAACCACGGTTTGGGCAAGGCCATAAGCTGCCCGTTGCATAAGAACAGCGCCCTCACCGGAGTCCAGGAGCGGTTGTTCCGCATCCCTGATCTGTTGTCCGGTGAAGGCGCTGATCATTGCTGTTGAGGGTCCGTTCAGCCCTCGGCGAGGACAGTCGCCGTAGCGATGCCGCCGTCGTGGCTTATGGACAGGTGCCAGCGCTTGACGCCCTTGGCCTCGGCCACGGCAAGCACGGTTCCTTTGACCTGGACCGTAGGGCCATTCTGGTCGAGGCCGATCCAGCAGTCCTGCCAGTTCATGCCCGCCGGAGCGCCCAAAACCTTGGCCACGGCTTCCTTGGCTGCGAATCGGGCAGCCAAGGACCGGGTGTTGAGCTCCCGTTCGGCAGGAACAAACAGGCGGTCCCGGAGTCCGGGCGTCCGTTCCAACTGCCGGCCGAACCGCTCGATGTCTACGACGTCTACGCCAATGCCAACAATCATGGCGTTATTCTACGGTCACGCTCTTGGCGAGGTTACGCGGCTGGTCTACGTCGTAGCCCTTGGCGCCGGCCAGTTCAGCAGCGAAGATCTGCAGCGGAACGGTGGTGAGCAGCGGCATCAGCAGCGTGGGCGTCTCGGGAACGTAGAACACGTGCTCTGCGTAGTCCTTGACCGACTCGTCGCCTTCTTCAGCGATCACCAAGGTACGGGCACCACGTGCACGCACTTCCTGGATGTTGCTGACCACCTTGGAGTGCAGGGAGTCGCGGCCACGCGGGGACGGCACCACGACGAAGACCGGCTGGCCGTCGTCGATCAAGGCGATCGGACCGTGCTTGAGCTCACCGGCGGCGAAGCCTTCAGCGTGGATGTACGCGATTTCCTTGAGCTTCAAGGCGCCTTCGAGGGCAACCGGGTAGCCAACGTGGCGGCCCAGGAACAGCACGGACTTCTCGTCCTTCATGCTGCGGGCGAGCTCACGCAGGGGTCCTGCGTTGTCCAGGATGTGCTGGATCTTGGCCGGGATCTTGTTGAGGTCCGCGAGGACGTCCTTGATCTGGCCGGAGAAGATGTTGCCGCGCAGCTGCGCCAGGTACAGGCCCAGCAGGTAGGCGGCGGTGATCTGCGCCAGGAAAGCCTTGGTTGAAGCAACTGCGATTTCCGGTCCGGCGTGCGTGTAGAGCACGGCGTCGGATTCACGCGGGATGGTGGAACCATTGGTGTTGCAGATGGAGATCGTCTTGGCGCCCTGTTCGCGGGCGTAACGGACGGCCATCAGCGTATCCATGGTCTCGCCCGACTGGCTGATGGAAACCACCAGCGTGTTGGAGTCGACGATCGGATCGCGGTAGCGGAACTCGTGCGCGAGTTCCACCTCCGTGGGGATACGGCACCAGTTCTCGATGGCGTACTTGGCAACCAGGCCGGCGTAGGCCGCGGTACCGCAAGCCAGCACGATGATCTTGTCTACCTGCTTGAGGAGCTCCGGGTCGATACGGAGCTCGTCCAGGGTCAGCTTGCCGTCAAGATCCGAGCGGCCCAGGAGGGTCTGCGCAACGGCGTCCGGCTGGTCGTGGATTTCCTTCTCCATGAAGGAGTTGAAGCCACCCTTTTCGGCAGATGCCGGGTCCCAGTCGACGTGGTATTCCTTGCCTTCGGCCGGAGCGCCGAAGAAGTCGGTGATTTCCACGGAGTCCGCGGTGATGGTGACGATCTGGTCCTGGCCCAGTTCCACGGCACGACGGGTGTAGTCAATGAAGCCGGAGACGTCGGAGCCGAGGAAGTTTTCGCCATCGCCCAGGCCCACTACCAGCGGAGAGTTACGGCGGGCAGCAACGACGACGTCGGGCTGGTCTGCGTGCACTGCAAGAAGGGTGAAAGCGCCTTCGAGTCGCTGGCAAGCCAGGCGCATTGCCTCGGTGAGGTTGCCGCCGTCGCCATTGAGCTCGGTGCGGAAGATGTCGCCAACCAGGGCGGCTGCAACTTCAGTGTCGGTTTCGGACTCGAAGGTAACGCCCTTGGCGAGCAGCTCCTGCTTGAGTTCGGCGAAGTTTTCGATGATGCCGTTGTGAATAAGTGCAAGGCGGCCGCCGTCAGAGAGGTGCGGGTGCGCGTTGCGGTCGGTGGGGCCGCCGTGGGTGGCCCAACGGGTATGGCCGATGCCGGTCAGGGATTCAGGGACTGGATTTGCTTCCAGTTCACTGATCAGGTTGCTCAGCTTGCCGGACTTTTTACGGGACGAGATTGCCCCGTCAGCCACCACTGCGACGCCTGCGGAGTCATAGCCGCGGTACTCAAGACGGCGCAGCCCTTCCACGACGACGTCAAGGGCGCTGTGACCAGCTGCCTTGCGAGACGAATTGCCAACATAGCCTACGATTCCACACATGGGTACAAGCCTAACGGCTAGCGCAAACAACTGACGTGGGACATCCCAGCTCCTCCTCTTGCCAGTATGATGTCCAACCCTCACAATTCACCCTCCCGTCGTCGCGCATTTCCTGATCCGCCGCGTGGAGGGCAGAATCATGAGCGTGACTTTGCAACGCACCGAAGCTAATGGCGACGGCGCTTCCCCGTTTGTAGAGCTGGACCGCCAAACGTGGTCCAGGCTTGCAGCGCAGATGGAGCAGCCCCTCAACGAAGAGGACATCTTCCGTCTCCGCGGCCTCGGCGATCCCCTGGACATGAAGGAAGTCCGGGAGGTCTACCTTCCGCTTTCACGGCTCCTGCACCTGTATGTCCAGGCATCGCACCAGCTCCACGCGGCAACAACCACCTTCCTGGGCGAACAAACCCAACGCACGCCGTTCGTCATCGGCGTCGCAGGCTCCGTCGCTGTCGGCAAATCCACCATCGCCCGCGTGCTCCGGGAAATGCTCCGACGCTGGCCCGGGACCCCCAACGTGGAACTCATCACCACGGATGGCTTCCTCTATCCTTTGGCCGAGCTCAAACGCCGGCACCTGCTCGAACGCAAGGGATTTCCCGAGTCATATGACCGCCGCGGGCTCCTTCGCTTCGTCTCGGAAGTCAAAGGTGGCGCCGAAGAGGTTCGGGCACCTTGGTATTCCCACGTAACGTACGACATTGTTCCGGGCAAGGAAGTGGTGGTTCGGCGTCCCGATGTCCTGATCGTGGAGGGCCTGAACGTCCTCGCGCCCGCCCGCCCCCGCATGGACGGCAAGCAAGGACTGGCTGTCAGTGACTTCTTCGACTTCTCCATTTATGTGGACGCCAAGACCTCCTACATCGAGGAGTGGTACGTGGACCGCTTCCGGAAGCTGCGGACCACAGCCTTCGCGCAGCCGGAGTCCTACTTCCACCGTTATGCCACGCTGTCCGATGACGACGCCGAATCGACCGCCCGCGGCATTTGGAAGCGCATCAACGAACCCAACCTCGAGGAAAACGTGCTGCCTACCCGCGGCCGGGCGCAACTGGTCCTCACCAAGGACGCCGACCACTCCATCCGCCGCATGCTGCTGAGGAAGGTCTAGCGTGGCCGATCCGACGCCGCTGCCCAGCCGACGTACCTTCGCGGCCATGCTGACGGCCGGCGCGGGAATGGCCGCCCTGGCTGCGTGCACGCCCGAGAACGCTGTCCCCTCCCCCGTCGCCGCCAATGCCGCAAGCGGGGCTGCTTCAACCCCTGCCGTGCCCTCTGGGATCGCTTCCAGCGCCTCTACTACGGCTCCGGCGACGGTACCCCCGGACGCTGTTACGCCATCACCCAGTGCCGCGCCTTCCAGTTCTGCCCCCTCCAGCGCCGTTGCACCGCAGCATTCGCTGACGGACCCCACCAGCCCCTGGGTCATTGTCAACAAACACCGCCCACTCAACCCCCAGGACTTCGTCCCGGCAGATTTGGTCCAGCCAAACATCCGCCTCGCGGTCAGCGGCGAAGCTGCGTTGCTGAACAGCACGACGGCGGCTGCCGCAGAAAAGCTCTTCGCGGCCGCTGCGGCGGGGGGCGTCATCATGACGTTGGCTTCGGGCTACCGCTCCTACTCCACCCAAGTGGCCACGTATGGCGGGTACGTGGCCAGCACGGGTCAAGCGGCAGCAGACCGCGCCTCAGCCCGCCCGGGGCATTCCGAACACCAGACGGGCTGGTCCTTCGACATCGGAGACGGCGGAGGGGCATGCAGCTTCCAGCCATGCTTTGCCGAACAGCCCGCAGCAGTGTGGGCGAAAGCCAACGCGCACAAGTTTGGCTTCGTGGTCCGCTATCCGTGGATGTTCCATGACACCACGGGCTATTTCTATGAGTCCTGGCACCTGCGTTACATCGGTGTGGAGGCTGCCACCGATATGTCGGCGCGCGGCATCGCGACGCTGGAAGAGTACTTCGGGCTCGAAGCGGCACCCGACTACCTTTAGCCCTTAAACGGCTTCGGGGCCCCCCCCCCCCCGGGGGGGTTCCTCCCCCCGCGGCCCCCCCCGCCCCCCCCCCCACTCCACCCCCCCACCCCCGCGCCCCCCCCCCCCCCGGCCGGGGGGGGGGGGCCCCCCCCCAAGCCATTTTCAGACTTCTTAGACAGCCATCTCGCTGGAAGCGCCCAAACGCTCCTTGACCACTGCAGCAAGACCACTGCAGATTCGCTCAGCCGTCTCCATGTCAGCGGCTTCCACCATGACGCGGACCAATGCCTCGGTACCGGAGGGGCGGAGGAGCACGCGGCCGGTCTCGCCCAATTCGAGTTCCGCTGCAGCCACAGCAGCGGCAACGCCTTCATCAGTACCGGCACGGGCCTTGTCCACGCCCTTGACGTTGATCATCAGCTGCGGGAGTTTAGTCATCGCCGTCGCAAGATCCTTGAGGCTGCGGCCGGTCAGGGCTACCTGGGCTGCGAGCTGCAAACCGGTCAGGACGCCATCGCCTGTGGTTGCGTAGTCGGAGAAGATCACGTGGCCCGACTGTTCGCCACCGAGGTTGTAGCCGCCGTCGCGCATTTCTTCGAGCACGTAGCGGTCGCCCACCCCGGTTTCGCGGATGGTGATACCGGCACCCTTAAGGGCGATCTTGAGCCCGAGGTTGCTCATGACGGTCGCAACAAGGACGCTGTCCTTGAGCTTTCCGGCGTCGTTGAGAGCCAATGCCAGGATGGCCATGATCTGGTCGCCATCCACTTCGTTGCCCTCGTGGTCCACGGCAAGGCAGCGGTCGGCGTCGCCGTCGTGGGCCACGCCAAGGTCTGCGCTGTGCTGAAGCACAGCTTCCTTCAACGGGCCCAAGTGGGTGGAGCCCACGCCCTCGTTGATGTTCAGGCCGTCCGGTTCGGCGCCGATAACGACGACGTCCGCGCCGGCATCCTTGAATACCTGGGGTGAACAACCGCTCGCCGCGCCGTGGGCGCAGTCGAGGACTACCTTCAGGCCATCCAGGCGCTTGGGAAGCGTGCCCAGCAGGTGCACGATGTAGCGGTCTTCAGCGTCGGAGAACCGCTGGATGCGTCCAACGTCCGCTCCAATCGGGCGCTGCGGCTCTTTGCCCAGCTGCGCCTCGATGGCGTCCTCGACGTGGTCCGGGAGCTTCTGGCCGCCCCGGGCGAAGAACTTGATGCCGTTGTCCGGAGCGGGGTTGTGCGAGGCCGACAACATAACGCCGAAATCGGCGTCGAGATCTGCCACCAGGTAGGCGGCCGCAGGTGTGGGAAGAACACCGGCGTCATAGACGTCGATGCCGGAGCTGGAAAGCCCCGCTTCCACGGCGGCGGCAAGGAACTCACCACTCGCCCTGGGGTCCCTGGCGACGACGGCGCGCGGCCGCTTGCCGTTGGTTGTGCGGTCATGGCCGAGTACGACGGCGGCGGCCTGGGCGAGCTGCATAGCCAGCTCTGCGGTGAGCAATCCATTCGCGAGACCGCGCACGCCATCTGTTCCAAATAATCTAGACATCGGCTCAAGTTTAGACGACGACAGGACACCAGCAGTTCAGGGGGCGTGTCGGAGCGTCACATGCGAGCCATTCCCGGCGCTGTTGACCCTCGGCGTTAACGACGAAAGCCCGCCCCGCCGAAACGGCGGAACGGGCTTTCGATACCCCAGCGATTTGGGGTGAAGCGAATTAACGCTTGGAGTACTGCTGAGCCTTGCGAGCCTTCTTGAGACCGGCCTTCTTACGCTCGATGACGCGGGCGTCACGGCTGAGGTAGCCGGCCTTCTTGAGGGTGGCGCGGTTGTTGTCGACGTCGATCTCGTTCAGCGAGCGAGCAACGCCGAGGCGCAGCGCACCGGCCTGGCCGGAGATGCCACCGCCGTGGATACGGGCGATGACGTCGTAGGCGCCTTCAAGATCAAGGATCTTGAAGGGCTCGTTGACGTCCTGCTGGTGCAGCTTGTTCGGGAAGTAGTTGTCCAGCGTGCGGCCGTTGATGGTCCACTTGCCGGAACCCGGAACAACGCGAACGCGTGCAACGGCTTCCTTGCGGCGGCCAACTGCTGCGCCTGCAACGGTCAGCGCCGGGCGCTCCTTCTTCGGCGCGTCTTCAGCAGACGTGCTTTCCGAGGTGTAGCTGGTGAGGGTTTCCTCGGCCTCGACGGCTTCGGCGGTCAGTTCTTCGTTCTGAGCCACGGTTCTCCTTGTAATGAAAAGTTGGTTGGTGGCCAGGACTACTGGGCGACCTGGGTGATTTCGAAAGTCTTCGGCTGCTGTGCAGCGTGGGGGTGCTCCGGGCCTGCGTAGACCTTGAGCTTGCCCAGCTGCTGAGCGGCGAGGGAGTTCTTGGGGAGCATGCCCTTGATGGCCTTCTCAACAGCGCGAACCGGGTTGGATTCCAACAGCTCGGCGTAGTTGACGGAGGTCAGGCCGCCCGGGTAACCGGAGTGGCGGTATGCCCGCTTCTGCTCCAGCTTGGCGCCGGTGAGGGCAACCTTTTCAGCGTTGATGATGATGACGAAGTCGCCCATGTCCATGTGGGACGCAAAGGTCGGCTTGTGCTTTCCGCGCAGCAGTGTTGCGGTCTGGCTGGCAAGACGACCAAGGACAACGTCGGTGGCGTCAATGACGTGCCACTGGCGGTTGATATCGCCGGGCTTCGGGGTGTACGTACGCACGGTTTTGCCTCGTTCTTGTTCTGGCGTTCATGTTTTAGGCGACACGCAATAAGGCGTGTACCTACTATGTATGCGCTACCGGAGCAGAGGTGAGGGCTCTATGTACCAGTCATCCCAAGATCTCGAAATGCCTCAGGAGTTAGCGATCCTGCAACTGGATCCCCCGCAAGGCATGTGTCATCGAGATAGGACACGCACAACGACTCTAAACAATACCGCCAACGGGGCGTCCGGGTCAAAATGGGGTATCCGCCCCCGGGGGTCGCGCACTGATTGAGGGAGAGTACATGTCCGACGGGCCCGCCTTTCCGCTCATCGTCGCCCTGGCCGGCCTCCTGCTGAGCCCGGCCGCAGAGTGGCTCATCTCGTGGCGGCTGCCGCTATTTGGCGGGCTTCCCTCCCCCAAGGTCCGCATCACGACGGCGGCAGTCACCGCGCTGCTGTTTGGCTTGCTCGCGTGGCGGTTCGGCATCTCTTTGGAACTGCCGGCATTTCTTTTACTGGCACTAATTGGCGTACAGCTTTCGCGGATCGATTTCACGCTGCATCTACTGCCTAATGCCCTTATTGCCGTACTGCTTGGCGGCGGCTTGCTGCTCCTGGCGCTGCCCGCCGTCCTCGCCCCCGGGTGGCCCGAGCTCTTCCGGGCCCTCGCCGCAGGGGCAATCCTCTTCCTTGGCTACCTGATTCTCGGACTTTTTTCGCCTGGCAGCATCGGAATGGGCGACGTGAAGCTCGCAGCACCCGTTGGCATGTACTTGGGGTACTTGGGTTGGCAGCAAGTACTCTTCGGGGGACTACTGGGATTTGTGGTGGGCGGGGTGCTCACGGTAGTGATGTTGCGCCTGCGACGCGCGGAAAAGCCTGCGGAAACGGCCCATGGCCCGGCAATGGTCATCGCCGCCCTTGGCGTCGTCCTGGTCATGAGCTAGTCCGGCTTAGTACGCACTTACCTCCCCCGGCACACGTTCCCCAATTAATAAGGCAGCTTTCGAAACCAAGTAGTTTCGACCCCCTTTTCATCGGAAACCGAGTACTTCCTGCCCTCCGCTCGCGCCGGCGAGTAGCACCCCCCTCCCCAAGTCGAGTACGGCTACGCATTGTCGCAGCCGCTTTCCAGGGTGAATTCTTATCTCATCGAATTCCGGACCGCTAAAGGCACCATGGGGGTAGTTCGGGAGTCGAAGCAAATTCCGATAATTTGCTGGACCTATAACCCAATTCGCAAATGCTTTTTCTGGGAAGGAAATTCCAATGTCTGCTTTTATTTTCACCATTACCTCGTACATTGCCGGCGTCAAGGACCGCTTCACCAAGGACGAGAAGGGAGCGACGATGGTTGAATACGGCATCATGGTCGCCTTCATCGCCCTCCTGGTGCTTGCGGCCGTTACCCTTCTTGGGCCGCAGATCGCAAACCTCTTCACTCGTGTGGACGCCGCCATCTAGGCATCATCACCCCAAACGCAGTTTGGCTCTGGTGGCGTCGTTCCACCGGAGCCAAACTGCTTTCCGAATAGTTTCATTTTCAGCCCTATCTGGGAAAGTCGGGGAATCGACATGGATCGGAAAGAACGAGGCGCGGTTGCAATCGAAATGGCGATCCTTTTGCCACTGCTGCTTCTCGTCCTCATTGGAATCATCGAGTTTGGTCGAGTGCTCAACGTCCAAGTATCACTGACGCAAGCGGCTCGGGAGGGCGCACGCTACGCCGCAGTTCACTATCAAGATGGTGGTTTGGACGTGGCCGGCACAGCGTTGTCCGCAGCGCCTTCATTGGAGGGCCTGGGTGTAAGTGTTAGCGACAACGCTTCCAGTTGCGCTCCTGGCTCCAATGTCGAAGTCACCACCAGCGTTTCGCTGCCGTCCATGTCAGGCTTCCTGGATGCCGGCTTCTTCGGAGCACCGGGCATCTTCCCACTCAGCATGACCGGGGTTGGGGTGATGAGATGCGGCGGCTGAGGCAACTCTGGGTCAGGCGCGAAGTCAATCGCGTCGAGTCCCACGAACGAGGGGCGGCAACCATAGTCGTCGCAGGGCTGATGGTCGTGCTTTTGGGCTTTGCGGCCCTTGCCATCGATGTCGGAGCCCTGTATGCCGAGAAGGCCCAGCTGCAGAACGGCGCCGACGCCGCAGCCCTGGCGATCGCCACCGATTGCGCCAATGGTAACTGCGGAGACAGCACCGCAACGGCAAACAGCTTCGCCAATAGCAACGCGAATGATGGTTCCAGCGGCTCTGCAGTGTCTTTTCCAGCTTCCACTACCGTCCGTGTTGTTACGAATGCACGCGATGGGGATTCAGGGGCGAACAGCTTTTCCCTATACTTCGCGAGGGTTCTGGGTATGGACACCGCGACCGTGGAAGCGGCCGCAGAAGCACAATGGGGTGCCCCGGCGGCGGCGACAACCTTGCCTTGGACGGTGAGTGAGTGCGTTTTCAGAAAGTACCTTTCACCTACGCAGCTGGCATCGCTCAACTCCACCGGCAACTTCTCAGGCGACCCGACTCCGACACACATCCTGCTGCGCTACGACGAGAATGCTCCCACCGTTCCGGGTTGCGCTACACAAAACGGCTACCAGCCTGGTGGTTTTGGATGGCTCGTCACCAATACAGGTTGCTCCACGAACATATCGCTCGATGCGACTGTCAACGGGCAACCCGGCAACCATTTCCCCAACGCAGCGGCTTGTGACGCTGTTCTTTCCACCATCATGGATGAGCCCGCTCTCATTCCACTTTTCAAGACCGCTGCCGGCAACGGAAGCAATGCAAAGTACACACTGATTGGCTTCGCAGCCTTTCAGGTCACCGGCTATAAGTTCAGCGGGTCAGGAGCGGTCCTTGACCCTCTTGCCCCTAGCTGCAATGGAAACTGCCGGGGACTTCAGGGGTACTTCTCCCGCTTCGTATCACTCGAAGAGGGATCGCAGATAAGCGGCACAGTTCCCAACTACGGAGCGTCCGTGGTCACACTGACCGATTAACTGCGCACAGCATCACACAAAGAATCACCAAAAACTCGAAAGGAGTTAAAAGTGAAGACACGCCTACTGGGAGGCATTGCAGCACTGCTTTTGGCAGTCATTGGCACCGTTCTACTGGTCACCTACGTTCAGGGAGCAGACAAGCGGGCGCAGCAAGGGCTCGATCCCATAAACGTTCTGGTCATCAAAGAACGTGTTCCAGCCGGTACCAAGGTAGAGGAGCTTGAATCAAAGGTTCGGGTGGAAACCCTTCCGCAGACAGCAGTAGCGCCTGGCACCATCAAGGCGCTCAATGACCAGAAGGGGAAGGTCACTTCGGCCGACCTTCAGCCCGGCGAGCAGTTGTTGGGCGTCAAGCTCGTGGATCCGAAGGAGCTGGCGCCTGGGACCGTGCCCGTGCCTGAAGGTCTGCAGGAAGCTACCTTTGTCCTTGCCCCCGAGAGAATCCTCGGCGGAAGAATTGAAGCCGGCGACACTGTCACAGTTTTCGCATCGTTCAAGTTGGATGAGGCCGTGCCGGCAGGAGCCAACCTCCCGGCCGGTATGACAGGGTGGAAAGACTTCACGGAGCTCCTTTATCACGATGTCTTGGTGACAGCAGTCCAACAGGCCGCACCTGATGCCGAGAAGTCGGCGGGATCAGACAAAGGCGTAGCGCTGCCGAATGGTTCCGCCTATGTCACCGTCGCCCTCAGCGATGCGAACGCCGCAAAGATGGTCTTTGGCGCTGAGTTCGGCACGCTCTGGCTCTCCAAGCAGACCGACAAGACCGTGAAGACTGATCCTCCCACTACCAATTTTGGAGGGCTGGTCCAATGAGCCGCTTCGTAGCCATCACTGCCGTCCGCGACTTTGAAGGTCGGGTTCGTCAAGCGATTTCGGGAGCCTTGCATGGTGACCTGCAAACGCTCTCGCCCGACGTCCTGCAGGCAGGAACAGATGACGTCTTCAAGCAACTGACGGGTGCCCCGCCGGAAGTCATGATTCTGGGACCGGGCGTGAACCCGGATGATGCCCTGAAACTTGCAACTGTGTTCGATCTCCAATTTCCGGAGATCAGTCTCCTCCTGGTTGCAGAACCCAGCCCGGACATCATCCTCCGGGCAATGCACGCCGGCATCAGGGATGTCGTGACGCCCGAGATCGACATCAACGAACTGCGGGTACTCATGGAAAGAGCCTGCTTGGCCGCGGCCAGCAGGCGTCGTGGAATGCAATCCGTTTCCGAATCCGGCCAGGAAAGGGGACGCGTCATAGCCGTAATGTCGCCCAAGGGCGGAGTTGGTAAGACAACCGTGGCCACGAATCTTGCCGTCGGGCTTGGTGCGGTTGCACCCATGGGAGTCGTCATTGTTGACCTTGACCTGCAATTTGGCGATGTGGCGTCTGGACTCCTGCTGGAGCCTGAGCATTCCATTACCGAGGCAGTCCATGGCTCTGCCGCCCAGGACTCCATGGTCCTCAAGGCCTTCCTTACCGTACATCCTTCAGGTATTTACGCTCTCTGCGCCCCCAAGAAACCGTCAGAGTCTGACTACATTACCGCCGACCATGTCACAAGGTTGATCAACCAACTTGCCACAGAATTCAAGTATGTGGTGGTCGACACCGCTCCTGGTTTGGGCGAGCACTGCCTCGCCACGCTGGAGCTCGCGACAGATGGTGTCTGGGTCTGCGGGATGGATGTGCCAAGCATCCGCGGCCTGAGGAAATGCTTCAGCGTCCTCCGGGAGCTTCAGCTCCTGCCGCAGAACCGGCATACCGTGCTGAATTTTGCGGACAGGAAAAGTGGCATATCGGTCCAGGATGTGGAAGCCACCATTGGGGTGCCCATCGATACTGTGATTCCGCGTTCACGAAACCTTCCGTTCTCAACAAACCGCGGAGTACCGGTCCTCCAAGGGACCACACGCGATTCGGCCGCTAAGGGTCTAAGGAAGCTCGTTGGCCGCTTCGATCCTCGACTGGAATCAACCCCGCAAAACAAACTGCACCGAAGGGTGGTGGTGTCGTGAAGCTTTCCGAACGGCTCTCGAAAAAGAACCCCGACGTCATAGCTGAAGTCATGGCCCGCGATGTCGGAGGCCCGGACGCAGCCGATGAAGCAACACCGGCACAGGCCGTTACGCCCACCAGCGCACCCATGCTGGGAGGCACGCCGTCTACGCCGGCCGTCGATGCCCTGGCTGGCTTGAAGCAACGGGCTGCATCGGCACTTTTTGAACGCATGGGCAGCAGGATTGGCGATACTTCCTCATCTGAAGAGGAACTGCGGTCCTTCGCTGTTGAGGAACTTTCAGCCGTGATTGATGACGAACAAGTTCCCCTCACGCCGGAAGAGCGCCGACGCTTGATACGCGAAATTGCCGACGAAGTGATGGGGTTCGGTCCGCTTCAACGGCTGTTGGAGGACCCGTCGGTAACAGAAGTCATGGTCAATCGCTTCGACCAGATTTACGTCGAGCGACACGGACATCTGGCATTTACTGATCTTCAATTCAGCTCAGATAACCACCTCAGGAAGGTCATCGAACGGATCGTTTCCAAAGTGGGGCGTCGCATTGATGAATCATCCCCGCTGGTGGACGCGCGACTGGAGGACGGTTCGCGAGTCAATGCGATCATTCCCCCGCTGGCCGTGAACGGTCCGTCGCTCACCATCAGGAAATTCAGTCATGTTCCCTTGACGGTTCGAAATCTCATCGAATGGGGATCAATGAGCCATGAAATGGCTGAACTGCTCAGTGCCTGTGTGCGCGCCCGGTTGAACGTCATCGTCTCTGGTGGAACAGGAACCGGCAAGACGACGCTCTTGAACGTACTGTCCTCTTTCATCCCGGAATCCGACCGCATCGTCACCATCGAGGACGCTGTGGAACTCCAACTGCAGCAACGCCATGTGGTCAGGTTGGAGAGTCGCCCGCCGAACATCGAGGGTAAGGGTGCCGTCACCATTAGGGACTTGGTGCGCAACTCACTCCGTATGCGGCCCGATCGGATCATTGTCGGAGAAGTACGTGGTGGCGAGTCACTCGACATGCTCCAGGCGATGAATACAGGGCACGACGGGTCTTTGTCGACGGTGCACGCGAACTCTCCCCGAGACGCGATCGCCCGTCTGGAAACGTTGGTGCTGATGGCCGGCATGGACCTGCCGCTTCGCGCAGTCCGGGAACAAGTGTCCTCAGCAGTCGACCTCATCGTCCAGGTCACCCGCCTACGCGACGGAAGCAGGCGCATAACGCACGTCACCGAAGTACAAGGGATGGAAGGCGACGTGGTGACGCTCCAAGATGCTTTTCTCTTCGACTACGGGGCCGGCCTTGACGCCGAAGGCCGTTTTCTGGGCAAAGCACTTCCTACGGGAATACGCCCCCGGTTTCTGGACCGTTTCACCGAACTTGGCATCAGCGTTCCTCCTTCCGTTTTTGGAGCCGCCCCCGTCCCGTCAGTGAGGCGATAGCCATGGATACGCCTGTGTGGTTCTTTCTAGCTGTTGGCGCCTGTGCTGCCGCCTTGCTGATTCTCGTTCTGGTTGTGCTGAAACCTCGTAGCAGCAGTATTCCGTTGGAAAGGCGCCGCTTTGGATTCACCCCCGACGAGTCGGCGCTGGGACGGGTATCCCAATCGGCTGTCCAGGTAGTCGATTCTGCCCTCGGCCGATCCGGCGGGCCCTTCAACCGCGACGTTCTCTACAACGCCGGCGTCAAACAGTCGCCAGCCGACTTCACAGTCCTGGTGGCAATTGCCACAGTGCTCCTGGGAATCCTTGGCATATTGCTGGCTAATCCAATGATCGGCATTTTGGTCGCTGTGGCAACACCGTTCGCGGCAAAGGTGGTTCTGGTGTTTCGAACCGAAAAGCGTCGATCCAAATTCGAAGGGCAGTTGACCGATACCATCCAGATGCTCATAGGCGGGCTCCGGGTAGGCCACAGCATCATGCGATCACTTGAAGCGGCCGCCCAGGAATCCCAGGAGCCTACCTCGGAAGAACTTGCCAGGATCGTCAACGAAGTGAGGATCGGCAAAGACGCCCGTCAGGCAATCGAAGACTGCGCGATTCGCATGGACAGCGAGGATTTTCGGTGGATTGGCCAAGCGATCCAAATAAACCGCGAGGTCGGCGGAGACTTGGCTGAGGTTCTTGAGCAAGTAGCCGGCACCATCCGTGAACGTAGTGAAATCAAAGGCCATGTTCGGTCCCTGAGCGCAGAAGGCAGGATGTCAGCAGTAATCCTCATGGCATTGCCGGTCGGAGTAGGTATGGTGCTCGGGATCATCAACCCGGGCTACTTGCGGGTTTTCATTAGCCATCCAGTCGGGATTGCTTTGACGGTCTTGAGTCTTGTCCTCTTCATCGTTGGAGGTTTCTGGATGAACCGCACCGTAAAGATCAAGTTCTAGGAGCTATGGGTCATGAGTCCCTTTGTATGGCTAATCATCGCCACGATTGTACTTCCGCTGGTCTATTTCGTTTGGTCCATTGCCACTATTGACCGTAAAGGCATGGTGGCTATTCATAGCAATCTTGGCTCCGGGTTCGCGCAAGGTGCCGGTGTCACCATCCAACGCGCTCCCCTATTGCTCGGCGTCGCCAGGAAATTGATGCCCGGCACCTACGAAGCCAAGCTCGACCAGTGGCTGGCCCTGGCCGGCCGCCCGAGGTCAATGCCGCTCACCAAACTCATTGCCATCAAGCCCATCCTGGCAGCATCCGGTGCCCTGTTCGGCATCCTTCTGTTCGCGAGCAATCCCGGCCCTACAGTTGTGGCCCTCGGGCTCTTTCTCACCGTTTTTCTGTACTTCATCCCCGACCTGTTGGTTTACAACCAAGGGGCCAAAAGGCAGGAAGCAATCAAGATCGAATTCCCCAACACGCTCGATCAAATGCTGATTTCCGTAGAGGCTGGCCTCGGCTTCGAGTCGGCAATGGAACGGGCTTCGGCTCAAGGTACGGGTCCTTTGGCCCAGGAACTCGTGCGTACGCTTCAAGACATCCAGGTGGGAAGGCCACGCCAGGATGCCTATGAGGCCCTGGCAGAGCGGTCCACCGTGACCGATGTCCGAAGCTTTGTGCTCGCCGTGATTCAAGCTGACAAGTATGGCATCGGCATCGCGAGCGTACTCCGGGCCCAGGCCAAACAAGCACGCGTCAAACGCCGTCAGAACGCGGAGGAGAAAGCAATGAAGCTCCCCGTGAAGGTGCTATTTCCACTGCTCTTCTGCATCTTTCCCGTGCTCTTCATCATCCTTCTGGGCCCGGCGGGCATCAGGATCATGGAGGCTTTCAGCTGATATTCCCCCAGGAGATAGACCGGCACTTCGCGGATCCCAGACCACGAAGTGCCACAACGGCCCCCTTCCGGTACCCAGAGCCGGGAGGGGGTCCTCCCACGTCCGCACAAGTCGGCGAGACTAAGCCCGCCGCGCCCGCGTCAGCTCAGCGCGGGCCAGCAGCTCGGCATCCGACGGATACGCGACTTCCTCCAACACCAACGGGTGCGGTGCAGCGAGCACGGATTTGGCATCCCGCTTACGCTCCAGGAGGCGCGAGTGCAGCCAGCCCGGGGACTCCAGCTCCTCCCCCACACGCAGTGCAGATCCCACCAAGGACCGCACCATGTTGTGGCAGAAAGCATCAGCCTGCACGGTGGCAACAATGACCCCGTCGCTACCTCGTTCAAACGAGAACTTCTGCAGCTCACGGATGGTGGTGGCACCTTCCCGGGGCTTGCAGTAGGAGCGGAAGTCCTGGAGACCCAGAAGGGAAGAAGCGCCCTCGTTCATCAGCGCAACATCCAGGTCCGCCTTGTGCCACAAAGTGATTCCCCGCAGAACGGGATCCCACCGTTCCGGGCCGTCGGCAATCCGGTAACTGTACCTGCGCCACAACGCTGAAAAGCGGGCGTCGAATCCTTCCGGCGCCAGACCGGCGTCGTGCACTTCCACCGACCCGGTGAGGTCACCGAGTATCCGGCTCAAAGCGCCACGGAGACGCCGCAAGAGCGCGACGCCGGGGTCGAGTTCGTGCCCGCGCGGCAATGAGAGCCACTCAGCTTCCGTCAGGTCCAGGTGAACTACCTGCCCGCGGGCGTGGACGCCGGCATCAGTCCGGCCGGCAACCGTCACGCGGACCGGCCGTTGCAACAGGAGCGCCAGCGCTTCTTCCAATGAACCCTGGACGGTTCGGAGACCAGGCTGAAGAGCCCACCCGCTGAACGGGCCGCCGTCGTACGAAAGATCAAGCCGGACACGCAAAAACCCGCCGCCCCCCATAACGGGGGCAGCGGGTTTTCGTTCGTTCATAGACTTAAGTCTACTGTGAAGAATTCAGTGAATTACTTCTTGTCCTCAGCGGCCGGAGCCTCTTCGGTTTCAGCAGCTTCAGCTTCAGTAGCTTCTGCCTCAGCGGCCGGAGCCTCTTCGGTTTCAGCAGCTTCGGTTTCTACGGCTTCGGTCTCAACGACCTCTTCCTCGGCAGCCGGAGCAGCCTTGGCAGCGGCAGCAGTTGCTTCAGCAACAACGGCCTGCTTTGCGGAAACCGGCTCGAGAACGAGCTCGATGACAGCCATGGGAGCGTTGTCGCCCTTGCGGTTGCCGATCTTGGTGATGCGGGTGTAGCCACCATCGCGGTTGGCAACGGCGCCGGCGATGTCGGTGAACAGCTCGTGGACAACGCCCTTGTCGCTGATCAGGCCGAGAACGCGGCGGCGGGAAGCGAGGTCGCCACGCTTGGCGAAGGTGACCAGACGCTCTGCGTACGGCTTAAGGCGCTTGGCCTTGGTGACCGTGGTGGTGATGCGCTTGTGCTCAAACAGAGCAGCTGCCAGGTTCGCGAGCATCAGGCGCTCGTGAGCCGGGCCGCCTCCGAGGCGCGGACCCTTAGTGGGGGTAGGCATAGTTATTTCTCCTGTTATGTAAGCCGGTCAGGTCCATCGCTGGACCCGGCGGCCAAGATCTGCTGTTTAGAGCTCGTCGTCGCTGAACGCGGCGTCGTCCTCTTCGATGGCTGCGGCGCGGGCTGCGAGATCGAAACCGGGAGGGGAGTCCTTGAGGGACAGACCCAGTTCCACGAGCTTTGCCTTGACCTCGTCAATGGACTTCGCACCGAAGTTACGAATGTCCATCAGGTCAGCCTCGGAGCGGGCAACGAGTTCACCCACGGTGTGGATGCCCTCACGCTTGAGGCAGTTGTAGGAACGGACGGTGAGGTCCAGATCCTCGATCGGCAGAGCCATGTCAGCTGCCAGGGCAGCGTCCGTCGGCGACGGGCCAATCTCGATACCTTCAGCTGCGGTGTTCAGCTCACGAGCCAGACCGAACAGTTCCACCAAGGTGGTGCCTGCGGAAGCAACAGCATCGCGCGGGGCGATTGCCTGCTTGGTCTCGACGTCGACAATGAGCTTGTCGAAGTCGGTGCGCTGCTCAACACGGGTAGCTTCCACGCGGAAAGTTACCTTCATGACCGGCGAGTAGATCGAGTCAACCGGAATACGGCCGATCTCGGAGTCGCCGGACTTGTTCTGAGCTGCCGAAACGTAGCCACGGCCGCGCTCGATGGTCAGTTCGAGTTCGAACTTGCCCTTCGAGTTCAGAGTGGCAATGTGCAGATCCGGGTTGTGGAATTCGACGCCAGCCGGCGGAGCGATGTCCGCGGCGGTGACGACTCCGGGGCCCTGCTTGCGCAGGTACGCAACAACCGGCTCATCGTGCTCGGAGGAAACCGAAAGGTTCTTGATGTTCAGGATGATCTCGGTGACATCTTCCTTGACACCCGGAACCGTGGTGAACTCGTGCAGCACGCCATCGATCCGGATGCTGGTTACAGCGGCACCGGGGATGGAGGAGAGCAGGGTACGGCGGAGGGAGTTTCCGAGGGTGTAACCGAAGCCCGGCTCCAGCGGTTCAATGATGAAACGGGAGCGGTTCTCGGATACAACTTCTTCGGACAGGGTGGGGCGCTGTGCAATGAGCACTTAGGTTTCCTTTCGGCGAGCATCCGCTATATGACGCAACACAGGTGGTGGAAATCGGCTTCGGTTTCCAGCCTGACCAGCCGGGCCATGCTGATGGAGGGCAGAACCATCCATAGCAGGCCCGGCCGGTCAGGCAGGGAAGACCTAATTAGACGCGGCGGCGCTTCGGCGGGCGGCAACCGTTGTGGGCGCTGGGGGTGACGTCCTGGATGGAGCCAACCTCGAGGCCAGCGGCCTGAAGCGAACGGATTGCGGTTTCGCGTCCGGATCCCGGGCCCTTGACGAATACGTCAACCTTGCGCAGACCGTGCTCCTGAGCGCGCTTTGCAGCGGCTTCAGCAGCCATCTGGGCGGCGAAGGGAGTGGACTTACGGGAGCCCTTGAAGCCAACCTCACCGGCGGAAGCCCATGAGATGACAGCACCGTTCGGGTCCGTGATGGACACGATGGTGTTGTTAAAGGTGCTCTTGATGTGCGCCTGGCCAAGCGCGATATTCTTCTTATCCTTGCGACGCGGCTTACGAACCGCTCCACGAGTCTTCGGGGGCATTGTTTCTCCTACAGAAAGTTATCGGGGGAAAACCGGATCAATCCCGAGGGATTAACGTCCGGCCTTCTTCTTGCCGGCGACGGTGCGCTTCGGGCCCTTGCGGGTACGAGCGTTGGTCTTCGTACGCTGTCCGCGTACGGGCAGGCCCTTGCGGTGGCGCAGGCCTTCGTAGCTGCCGATTTCTACCTTGCGGCGGATGTCGGCGGCTACCTCGCGGCGAAGGTCACCCTCAACCTTGTAGTTGCCTTCAATGTAGTCACGCAGCTGGACCAGCTCGGCGTCAGTCAGGTCCTTGACGCGAACGTCAGCGCTGATGCCGGTGGCAGCCAGGGTTTCGTGTGCACGGGTCTTGCCCACGCCGTAGATGTAAGTAAGCGCAATTTCCAACCGCTTTTCGCGGGGAATGTCTACGCCAGCGAGACGAGCCATAGTGGCAGTACTCCTTGAATAAACCGGAGGTCGTAGGCAGTACACCCACACGTTCAGTGTGGCCCCAGCCTCCGACCGGGGGTTCGCTGACCAGGCTCTGTAGTGCAGTCCTGGCACAGCTTGTGCTGCCTTTATTTACTTGCGTGGGCTAGCAGCCCAGGTTTGCCCTTGCGGGCGCTGATTCCCGAAAGGGGAATTAGCCCTGGCGCTGCTTGTGGCGCGGGTTCTCGCAGATCACCATGACCCGGCCGTTACGGCGGATCACTTTGCACTTGTCGCAGATCTGCTTGACGCTCGGCTTGACCTTCATGGCGTTCCTTTGCGTGTTTTGCAGTTGATCTGCTGGAGCGGCTTAGGCACTATTGCCTTGCCGCCCAGCAATTTACTTGTAGCGGTAGACGATACGACCACGTGTGAGGTCGTATGGGCTCAGCTCCACCACTACCCGGTCCTCGGGGAGGATTCGAATGTAGTGCTGTCGCATCTTCCCAGAGATGTGTGCGAGAACGACGTGCTTATTGGTGAGCTCAACACGAAACATCGCATTGGGCAGCGCCTCAGTCACAACGCCCTCGATCTCAATGACCCCGTCCTTCTTGGCCATATCCTCCGCTAACTGTTGTTTGCCACCGTCCTTCAGTTAGGCACCGAAGATCCAGCGGACGTTTTTTGTTTGCTTGGCTCTCTTGAACCACGACACTAAAAAGGGCGTGGCTGCACAGACAACCAACAAATAACTCTACGCCAATGAGGCCGGAAAGTTAAATCCGTCCATGGTAGCGCAAGCGTCCGCCGCCGTCACTCCCCCGCCGGCTGGAAGGCAGGGAATTCACCGGCCGTTGTGGTGACGCTTTCAGCAGATGTCACACCGTCCAGAATCGCCAGGCGGACCACTTCCGCCGCGGCGCTTTGCAGCGTGATCAGAGAGACTTGCCGCGCTTGTTCAGTACTGCGGTCAAGCACGACGGCGCCCGTCGCCAACGCGAACACGGTATCGCCGTCGGCCAAAGTATGGGACGGATCCAAAGCCCGGGCCAATCCGGCATGTCCGGCAGAAGCAGTCCGCTTGCACTCGGCCACATCCAGCACGGCATTCGTCGCAATCACTACGAGCGTTGTATTGAGCCCCTGCGGAGGAACGGCCGAACGCGCAGCGGGCCTCAGGTCTACCCGGCCAAACACCGGCGCCCCGAGTGCGTTCACTACCGCCAGCGCACCAACAACCACCCCGCCCTCGAGAGTGATCGACGAGGTACCGATCCCGCCCTTGAAATGCCCGCGCGCTATGACGGCACCAGCGCCGGCCCCGACATTTCCACGCTCGACGGCGGCATGGTCGCCTGAGGTGAACGCTGCGGCGGCCGCCTGGTAACCCATGTCGGCGCCGGGCCGAGCTTTGACGTCGCCACCCCGCCCGAGGTCGAAGATGGCCGCAGCGGGAACAATCGGCACCACGGTCCCCGGAACAGCGAACCCCCTGCCCTGCTCCTCGCACCACAGCTGGGCCCCGCCAGCCGAGGCCAAGCCAAACGCGCTTCCACCCGTCAGCACCACGGCATCCACGGTTGATACCAGGGTGGTCGGATCCAGTGCGTCGGTCTCATGCGTCCCTGGGCCTCCCCCACGCACATCCACAGACCCCACGGTCCCCACCGGAGGAAGGACGACAGTCACCCCGGACAGCCACCCCTCCCCTACCCTCTGCACATGCCCAACCCGCATGCCGGCAACATCGGTGATCGAATTCATGGCTCCATTCTCCACCCGCCCCGCCGGGAGCCGATCGAACTGGCGGTGCGCCGGGACCCGGCAGCGCGCGTCTAAGGGAGGCACGACCGAGCGCGCCGAGGGTCGCGGCGTGCCGGCAGGCCCGCCGGTGCGCAGACCGAGGCAAAGTGGGAGCCGAGCCTCAAATACGAACAAGCGAGTAACGCCGAGTAAACGGGTTCGGAAGTGTAAGACAACTATCGCTACGGGGCACTGTTTTGGCCCGAACAGGGACATTGGGTGTGGTGAGCTAGGCCTGTCTTCGCCGCCCCGGTCCGGGAGCTGGCACCTCACGTTCGCCCGAAACCGTAAGTGACCCATGACTACCCGACAGATTCACAGCAGCACCGCCCCTGCAGGCATGCCGGACCCCGCGCCGCCGGTCCCGCCAGCCGCGGCAGAACAGCCCCAGCCGGAGAGACGGCGCTGGTCCGGCCGCAGCCGGAAGGACTTCCTGGTCTTCCTTGCCATGGCTTTGCCCAACCTGGTGCTGATCGGCACCTTTACGTATTGGCCGTTGATCAACAACATCTATTACTCCACGTTGGATTGGACGCTGGGTTCGGCCTCGGCCACAGTTGTCGGGCTCCAGAATTACGTCATCTTCTTCACCGGCGAGGATGCGCCAAAGGTTCTGGGGACCACTGCCATCTTCACGCTGGTGACCGTTGGCGGTTCCATGGTGCTCGGCCTGCTGGTTGCCCTGGCGCTGAACTCCAAGGTTCGCGGCACCACGTTCGCGAGGTCTGCAGTGTTCGCGCCATATGTGCTGTCGGGAGTAGGAGTCGGACTGGTGTGGCTCTTCATTTTCGATCCCGGATACGGAGTCCTTGCCTGGATCCTGCGTGGGTTGGGCCAGCAGAGCCCGCAGTGGATCAACGATCCACAGCTCTCCTTGGTGATGGTGATCATTGTGTACATCTGGAAGAACCTCGGCTATTGCGCGGTGGTTTACTTGGCCGGCCTGCAGTCCCTTCCCCGCGACGTCATGGAGGCTGCGGCGCTGGACGGGGCAAACGGAGTACGCCGGTTCCTCAACATCTCCCTGCCGCTGCTATCCCCCACCACGTTCTTCCTGTTGATCACCACCATGCTCAGTTCGCTGCAGGCCTTCGACCTCATCAGGATCATGACTCCGCTGGGCAATGGCACCAGCACGCTGATTTACGAGGCGTATCTTCAAGCCTTCGGCGCCTATAACCGGGCAGGCTACTCGGCTGCGATCTCGGTGATCCTTTTCGCCATCCTGCTGATCATGACGGTTATCCAACTGCGGTTCGTTGAGCGAAAGGTCCACTATTCATGAGCGCACCGTCACCAGCCGCCGTCGTGGTTTCTTCGCAGGAGAGCGAACAGCACGAGCCTCCGCGCCCTTTCTCCAGTGCCAACCTGCTCCAGACCGTGGCCACCGGCTACGTCCCGTTGATCATCGCCACGCTGGTGGTGTTCCTGCCCCTGCTCTGGATGTTGCTGAGTTCCTTCAAGCAGCCTGGGGAAATCGTCACCATGGATCTGAAGATTCTGCCGGAGTCCCTGAACCTGGAGAATTACGCCACAGCGATGACCACCGTCCCGTTTGCGCAGTTCTTCGCCAACAGCCTGATCGTCACCGTGGTGGGATCTTCCATCAAGGTCATCCTGGCCATCTTGACGGCATACGCGTTGGTGTTCGTGCGCTTCCCGTTCAAGAACGTGATCTTCGTGCTGATCCTGGTGGCGCTCATGGTTCCGGCACAGGTTTCCATCCTTCCCAACTACATCCTCATCGCTGGAATGGGCGGGAAAAACACGTTGTGGGGCATCATCCTCCCGGGCCTCGGCACGGCGTTTGGGACCTTCCTGCTGCGGCAGCACTTCCTTACACTGCCGCCGGCCATCCTTGAAGCGGCCGAAATCGATGGCGCCGGCCATTGGCGGCGCCTGTGGCAGATCATCGTGCCGGTGTCTGTTCCGTCGATTGCCACGGTCGCTTTGGTAACGGTGGTCAGCGAGTGGAACGACTACATTTGGCCGCTCATCATCACGGACCGCCCTGAAACCATGACGCTCCCCGTGGGCCTGACGTTGCTGCAGAACTCCGAGGGCAACGGGGCAGGCTGGGGAATCCTCATGGCCGGAGCCGTTCTGGTGATCGTCCCCATCCTGCTGGTGTTCGCCGCACTCCAGCGTTACATCGTTGCCGGGCTGACCCAGGGCAGCGTCACCGGCTGATTTTCTCCACCCGCACTATTCGCATCGAAGTAACTTATTGAGAGGAAGCACCATGCGTACCAACCTTGACCGCCGCCATTTCCTGGGGCTGGCAGGCCTTGGAGCCGGAGCAGCGGCCCTGGCCGCCTGTGGCGGGCCCTCGACGGCGGGCACGGCAGACGCCGTCGACACTGCAACCATCGACTTCACCGGAGTGAAACCCGCTGCGTCCATCGATTTCTGGACGAACCACCCGGGCAAGTCCCAGGACGTTGAGAAGGCGATCATTGAGAAGTTCCACGCCAAGTTCCCGGACATCAAGGTCAAGCTCGTCACGGCCGGCGCCAACTACGAGGAAATTGCCCAGAAGTTCCAGACATCCCAGGCAGCCAAGACCGGCCTGCCGGGCCTGGTGGTCCTCTCGGACGTGTGGTGGTTCCGCTACTTCTCCAACGGCAGCATCATCCCCATCGATGGTTTGGTAAAGCAGTTGGACATCAAGATCGACGATTTCCAGAAGTCACTGGTTGACGACTACAAGTACGACGACAAGCAGTGGGCACTCCCCTATGGCCGCTCCACACCGTTGTTCTATTACAACAAGGATCACTTCAAGGCAGCCGGCCTTCCGGATCGTGCGCCGGCAACCTGGCAGGAATTCGCCGACTGGGCCCCGAAGCTGAAGGCCACGTCCGGCGCCCAGTACGCGTACATCTACCCCGCCCTCGCTGGCTACGCGGGCTGGACCCTGCAGAACAACCTGTGGGGCTGGGGCGGCAGCTGGTCCAAGGACTGGGACATCACGTGCGATTCCAAAGAGTCCGTTGCGGCACTCCAATGGGCACAGGATTCCATCTACAAGGACGCCTGGGCAGGTGTTTCCTCCAAGGAAGCAGCCGATGACTTTGCCGCCGGCATCACCTCGTCCACCATCTCCTCAACCGGCTCGCTGCTCGGTGTCCTGAAGGCGGCCACGTTCAATGTGGGCGTTGGCTTCCTTCCGGGCGGTCCCGAGGCGCCCAGCGGAGTCTGCCCCACCGGCGGCGCCGGCCTCGGCATCCCCAGCGGCATCACCAAGGAGGAACAGCTGGCAGCGGCAACGTTCCTGAAATTCATGACGGAGCCGGAGAACACGGCCGCGTTCTCCGCCGCAACTGGATACATGCCAACACGGCTGTCAGCCGATATGTCGGCCGTTCTCGCCGCCACACCGCAGATCAAGACCGCCATGGACCAACTCTCAGTCACCAAGGTCCAGGACAACGCACGCGTGTTCCTGCCGGGCGCCGACCAGGAAATGGCCAAGGCCGCAGCCAAGATCCTGACGCAGCGGGGCGACGTCCAAGCAACCATGACCGAGTTGAAGAAGACCCTCGAGGGCATCTACACCAAGGACGTGAAGCCGAAGCTGAAGGCCTGATTCCTTCGGCAGGTATGGGAAGAGGGGGGGGGGGGGGGGGGGGCCCCCGGGGGGCCGGGGCGGGGGTGTGGGGGGGGGGGGAGGCCCCCCCCCCCGGGGCCGCCCCGCGGGGCCGGCCCCCGCCCGGGGGGCGGCGCCCCCCCG